>NZ_LFQH01000070.1:0-69790 GCF_001238605.1 Arthrobacter sp. ZBG10
GGGATGGCCCCTTTTCTGTTCAGCCGGAACGGCTGCGGGAGCCGTCAGTTCGCGGCTTTCCTGCCGGTCAGAGCCTTCCAACGGGCAGCCAGGCCCCACTTGGTGACGTTGATCATGGCCTCAACCACAATGTTGCCGCTCATCTTCGATGCCCCGAGTTCGCGCTCCACAAACGTGATGGGCCGTTCCTCGATGCGCATGCCCATCCGGGCCACCCGCCAAGCGAGGTCCACCTGGAAGCCGTAGCCCACCGAGTCCACCTGGTCCAGGTTCAGCCGCTCCAGGGTGGTCCGCCGGAAGGCACGGTAGCCGCCGGTGACATCCTTGATCTTCAGGCCCAGCATAAGGCGGGCGTAGGTGCTGCCGATCCGGGAAATGGCCTGGCGGTACAGCGGCCAGTTGACCACGCTGCCGCCCGGAACCCAGCGGGATCCCATGGCCAGGTCCGCGCCCTGTTCGATGGCTTCCAGGAGCTGGGGAAGTTGCTCGGGCTGGTGGGAGCCGTCAGCGTCCATCTCCACGAGGACGTCATAGCCCGCCTCGAGGCCCCAGCCGAAGCCGGCGATGTACGCGGCGCCAAGGCCTTCCTTTCCTTTACGGTGCAGGACGTGGACCTGGGCGTCGTCGGCAGCGATGGAGTCGGCGAGCTTGCCGGTGCCGTCAGGGCTGTTGTCATCAACCACCAGCACGTCCGACGACGGGACGGCGGCCCTGAGGCGCTGGAGCGTCTTGGGCAGCGATTCCAGTTCGTTGTAAGTGGGGATGATCGTAAGGACGCGCACAGAGGGCCTTTCCTGGGAGGAGCGGTCAATGCACCAGAGGGTGAGCGGGTCACCGGCGGGCGCAACTACCCATTATAGGGCGGACGGGGCGCCGGTCAGTGACGCAGGGCCGGGCTCGCGAAGAGTTCGACGCCGTTGCTCACCGTCTGCAGGCACGTCGGGTCGGTCCCGGTATCCAGGGCCGGCAGCAACGGCGTCCTGGCGCGGGGATCAGTGCTCCACGACTGGACCCGGCCATCCGCCACCTGCACCATCAACTCTTCGACCTCCCACACCGCGAAACTTGCCGGCGCGCCGGGAACCAGTTGCCCGGCCATAAAGTCGGGATGCCGGGCTGCCCGCCAGCCTGCACGGGTGTGGCCCAGGAACGCTGCGCGGGCGGAGATCCGCTGGTCTGGGTTGTGATGTTCCAGGCAGGCCCGGATGCTGGACCACGGCCGCAAGGGCGTGACCGGGCTGTCGCTGCCGAAACAGACAGGGACTCCCTGTGCGTAGAGGGTGGCGAACGGATTCATTCCCCGGCTCCGCTCCCCCAGCCGCTGTTCGTACAGGCCGCCGGGTCCACCCCAGGCGGCGTCGAACGCCGGCTGTGCGCTGACGGTGACGGCGTATTTAGCCAGCCTCGCCACCGCGGCGGCGTCCACCATTTCCACGTGCTCAAAACGGTGCCCAGCGGCGCGGACCCGCTGCTCGCCCACCTGTTCCGCGGCGAGGTCCAGCGCGTCGAGTGCCGCGTCCAGCCCGGCGTCGCCAATCACATGGAAGCCGCCCTGGATGCCCAGCAGCGAGCACGCGGCCAGGTGCGCCGCGGCTTCGTCCACGCCCAGGTACAGCGTGCCCTGCTCCGCTGAGTCGCTGTAGGCGGAACGGAGCGCCGCCGTCCGGGACCCCAATGAGCCGTCGATGTTCAGGTCACCGGCCAGGCCGCGGATCCCAAAACCGAAGCTGTCCAGGATGCTGCGGGCGTGCGCCTCGGACTCCGCCAGCTCACCCCAGTAGGGCAGCACCTCGGGAACCGCCGGGGCACCTGCGGCTCCTTCATTCCAGGCGGCCGCGATCCGGAGGTCTTCGGCGCCGCCGATGTGCGGGGCTCCCATCTCGGCGACCGCCACGTACCCGTTGGCTGCAGCCTCGGCCAGGGCCCGGGCCTGGTGCTCCCGGAGGGTTGCGGCCGGCAATGCCCTGGTGAACTGCCGGGCCGCTGCGTGCGCGTCCCGGCGGACCCGGGGGCCGCCGTCGAACCCGTCCCTGCCCCGAAGCCCCGCGGACCCGGCCAACGTTGCGGACACCAGGGCGGAGTGGACGTCCACCCGGGCCAGGTACACGGCACGGCCGCCGGCGGCCCGTTCGAGTTCCTCAGCGGTGGGCAGCGTCGCGTCAGCCCACCGCGTTTCATCCCAGCCGTGCCCCAGGACGGTGCCCTGGCCCGGCGCCGCAGCAACGGCCGCCAGCAGTTCAGCCGCCGAGGCGGTACCGCCCAGGGCCAGGGAGCCCAGCGCGATGCCGGTCTCGGTGAGGTGCGCGTGCGAGTCCACGAACCCGGGGTTCACCAAGGCGCCGCGTAGGTCAATGATCTCCATGGAACTGTCCGCGATGGACGTGGCCGCCTGTTCGGAACCCACCCAGGCCACGGTGCCGCCCTCCACCACCATGGCGGTGGCGAAGGGGTCTGCGGCGGTGTAGACGGACCCGTTGCGGTAAAGCACTGCTTTGGGGCGGCCTGCGGACGGGGATTCCGGGGTGGTCATGTAGGGCGGGGCTCCTCAGGGGAAGGGCCGGCGGGCGCCGGCGGACGGGAAAAAGTCAGAGAACGGACGAGTAGGCCACAACGCCCCGGCGGATCAGGGCGATGGCTTCGGCGCACAGCCGGGAAAGCCGGGGCTCCAGGCCGGGGATCTTGGCCAGTTGGTCCAGCAGGTCCACTACCTGCTTGACCCAGCGGACAAAGTCGCCGGCTGCGAGGTCAGTCCCGTTCAGGACCTCCTGCAGGTGCCGGCCGCGGGCCCACTTGTACATGGGCCACACCAGCCCGAGTTCAGGTTCGCCGGTCAGGGGAAGTTTGTTGTCCTCTTCCACGTCCTCCAGGGCGGACCATTCCCGGACCACAAGGTCCACTGACGTCTCCAGTGAGACGCTGGGCATGCGCGGCCGGAGGCCCCGGTCCTCGCGTTTGGCCTGGTAGACCAGGACGCTGGCCAGGGCCGCGACTTCCACGGCATCCAGGTCGTTGAAGGCGCCCAGCCGGAGCGACTGGGAGATGAGGAGGTCCTTTTCGCCGTATATCCGGCGGAGCCGTTGGCCGTCGGGGCTGATGGACAGCCTGCCGTCCGGGGCGCTTTCGAGATAACCGTAGGTGGACAGGACGTCGCAGACACGGTCGAAAGTCTTGGCGATGGTGTTGGTCCGGCCCTGGATCTGCCGGACCAGGCCGTCGGTTTCCCGGCGGAGCTTCCACCAGCGTTCAGCCCAACGGGCGTGGTCCTCACGTTCGCTGCACCCGTGGCAGGGATGCGCGCGGAGCGCGCGGCGCAGTTCCGTGATGCGCTTGTCCTGGTCCGGCAGCGCGGCTGCCCGGCCGAAGTCGTCGTTGCGGGTGTGGCCCGGGGCCAGCGGACGGTTCTCACGGAGCGCGTTCCGGGCGGAGGAGGCCAGGTCGCGGCGGGACTTGGGCACCTTCGCGTTGAACGACTTGGGGATCCTGATCCGCGTGACGGGTGAGATGGGTCCCTCAAGGTCGTCAGTGCCGATCCGGCGCAACTGGTTGTCCAGGGTCAGGACCGCCGGCCGGGGCTCACGGCTGCCGTGGTCCGAACTGAGCACAATCGCCGGGCCGGGCGCCCGCCCACCGGGAACGTCTACTACATCCCCCGGCAGGAGCCGGGCCAGGGAGTCATCGCTCAGGGACTTCCGGTTCCGGTACTTGGATTTGGTGCCGGCGTTCTCCGCGTCGGAAAGTTCCCGGCGCAGGCGCGCGTACTCGGTGAAGTTGCCCAGGTGGCAGGTCATGGACTTGGCATATCCGGCCAGGGACTCTTCCCGGCTCCTGACCTGCTTGGCCAGGCCCACCACTGACCTGTCCGCCTGGAACTGGGCGAAGGAAGACTCCAGGATTTCCCGGGCCCGGGCGCGGCCGAACTGGGCCAGGAGGTTGATGCTCATGTTGTAGGTGGGCCGGAAACTGGAGTTCAGCGGATAGGTGCGCCTGGAGGCCAGGCCTGCGACCGCTGTGGGGTCGGTGCCGGGCTGCCAGAGCACCACTGCATGGCCCTCCACGTCGATGCCGCGGCGGCCCGCACGGCCGGTGAGCTGGGTGTACTCGCCCGCGGTGATGTCCACGTGCGCCTCACCGTTGTACTTATCGAGCTTCTCCAGCACCACGGACCTGGCCGGCATGTTCACGCCCAGCGCGAGGGTTTCGGTGGCAAATACGGCCTTGACCAGTCCGTCCACAAAGAGTTTTTCCACCACTTCCTTGAAGGTGGGGAGCATGCCGGCGTGGTGCGCAGCAAAGCCGCGCAGCAGCCCGTCGCGCCAGGTCCAGAAACCCAGGACATCCAGGTCGTCCGGCGGGATGTCCTGGCCGGCAGCGTCAACCCGCTGGGCGATGACCTGCTGCTCCTGCTCCGTGGTCAGCCACAGCCCCGAGGAGACGCACTGCGCAACGGCGGCGTCACAGCCTGCCCGGGAAAAGATGAACGTGATGGCCGGCAGCAGGTCCATCCGGTCCAGGCTGGCGATCACCTGGGGCCTGCTGGCCCTGCGGACCCCTGGCTCCTGGGCGCCGCGGGCCGGCCGGTCGGAGCCGCCGCGCCGGCCGCGCTGGTTCCGTCCGCCGGAGCCAGGCCTGCTGCGGAAGCCCTGCTGTCCCTCGCTGCGGGCCACGGAGAGGAGTTCGGGGTTCACATCGAAGCCGCTCCCGGGGGCAGCTGCGGTGACGGTCGCCGGAGCGCCGGAGGCGTCCACTGGCGGGGCGATCTCATCAAAGGTGGTCTCGCCGGCGAACAGGTCCACGATCTGGCGGCCCACCATCACGTGCTGCCACAGCGGCACCGGACGGTGCTCGGAAACGATGATGTCCGTGTCGCCTCGGACGGTGTCCAGCCAGGCCCCGAACTCTTCTGCGTTGGAAACAGTTGCGCTCAGGGAGGCGACCTGCACCTCGCTGGGAAGGTGGATGATCACTTCTTCCCAGACGGCGCCGCGGAACCGGTCGGCCAAATAATGGACCTCGTCCATCACCACGTAGCCCAGGTCATCAAGGGTGGCGGAATCCGCGTACAGCATGTTCCGCAGGACTTCGGTGGTCATCACCACCACCGGCGCATCGCCATTGATGCTGGTGTCGCCGGTCAGGAGACCCACGTTTTCGGCGCCGTATTTTTCGCCGAGCTCAGTGAATTTCTGGTTGCTCAGGGCCTTGATGGGTGTGGTGTAGAAGGCTTTCAGCCCGCGCTGGAGGGCCAGGAAGATGGCAAATTCGCCAACGATCGTTTTGCCGGCACCGGTGGGCGCCGCCACCAGCACTCCCCTGCCTTCCTGGAGGGAACGGCAGGCCTGGCGCTGAAAGTCATCGAGTTCGAACTCCAGGGTCCTGGTGAAAGCCCCCAGGTACGTGGCGTTTTCGGCTTGGCGTTCCGCGTTGGCACGGTATCTCTCTGCCGGTGATAACTCGTCAGGATCGGTGGGCCCGGTGGTGGAGAACATGTCCCAAGCCTAGCGGGAGCTTAGAGCTTCTTGAGCTCACTGCCGGGGGTGGCGACGTCCGCGGTGGCGTCCGTCTCAGCGGCGACCTTTGCCTCACGCTTGTCCCTGCGCTTGTCGTTGATGATGCACAGGCCGATGGCGGCGAAGAACAGGATCAGCAGCGGAGCCGCCAGCATCACCATGGACAGCGCGTCCGTGCCGGGTGCGGCCAGGGCGGCGAGGACAAAGACCAGGAAAACAATGATGCGCCAGGCCTTCAGGATGGTGCGGCCGCGGACCACGCCGGCCATGTTGACGCCGACCAGGATCACCGGCACCAGGAAGGAAACCCCCAGGATCAGGAACATCTGCGTGGCAAACGTGAGGTAGTCAGTGGCTGAGACGTTGTTGGCGCCTGTGGTGGGGGTGAACTGAAGGAGGGCCCGAACCACCGTGGGGAAGACCAGCCAGGCGACAAAAACGCCGGCGAGGAACAGCGGTACGGCCGCGGCCATAAATCCCAGCGTGTACCGGCGTTCCTTACCCGTCAGGCCAGGGGTGATAAAAGCCCACACCTGATAGATCCAGACGGGGCTGGAGATGACCAGGCCGATCTGGATGGCAATCTGGATCTTGAACGCGAACGGATCCGCGATGGTCGCGAAGTTCAGGACCGCGGTGCGGCCTGTCTGCTGCGCGATGGTGATGAGCGGTTCAGAGAGGTTGAAGACCACCGGATCGTAAAGGAACCAGCCGGCGATGCCGGCCAGCACCACGGCGATGGCCGACTTGATCAACCGGTTCTTGAGTTCCTTGAGGTGGTCCCAAAGAGCCATCCGGCCTTCCGGATTGGCTTTGCGGCCCTTCTTTTGTGCCACCTTGAACTACGCGCGGGTGGAGGGCGGTACGTCCGTACCGTCAGCGTTGCCGCTGGACGGGGTTTCGGGGCGCGGGTGGTTCACTACCCGGCCTTCGACGGGACCTGAGGCATCGGCGGCGTCGCCGTCAGTCTTGCCGTCGTTCTTCATTTCCTTGACCTCGGACTTGATGATCCGCATCGACTGGCCAAGGCTCCGCGCCATCGCCGGAAGTTTGGGCGCGGCAAAAAGCAGCAGTGCTACAACGATGATGATAACGATGGGCCAGGGGCCATCAAAGAGTCTTCCCATGGGAAATCCTTTCCTCTAAGTACATCCTACTTCGAAGTGAAGTCGAGATCTCCGAGCGCCTGCAGTTGGCCCCGGTCTGTCCTGCGCTGCACCCGGCGGCGCCGCCGTTCTTCCCGGCGTGACGCTTTGGCGGCCTCGTAATCATGTCTCATGATCTCGGGTGAGGCAAAAACAGCGGATCCGGCCGGCATCCGGTCGGGAGCAGGCGCCGGTTCGGGAAGGAACACGGGGCTGATGTGGCCCAGTTTTTCGCCTGCTGCGCCCAGGTCCTTGACCGTGGCCATGAATTTCCGGAACAGCCGGATGCCTAAAAGGAGGAACAGCAGCAGGGCCAGCGCAACAAGCGCCACCCATATTAGAATCCAGGACCACCAAAGCATGGTTTCGAGTCTAGCCGCCGTACCGGGCAAGCGACGCAGCGAGCCATTCCCGGGCCGCGTCGGCCAGGCCTGCCGGTGCCAGGATGCGGGCCTGGCCACCGTGCTGGGCCACAAACATGGGCAGCCACGCCGTGTTGCCGAACTGGATTTCCGCCACCAGGCCGCCGTCGGGAAGTTCCGCGGTACGCGCCGCATGGTATTCATCCGCAAGTCCCCGCCCCTGCCCGGTGAGCTGGACCGTTACGGACGTATCGCCGTCGTTCGCTGCGAACATTCTGCCGGAGCCGGCCACGAGGGCTGTGGCATCCGTGCTGATCGATGTGCCGGTGGGGCGAAGGTCCTGGACCCGGTCGAGGCGGAAGTTCCGGAGCCCGTCCACCAGGTGGCAGTACGCCTCGAAGTACCAGGTGTCGTCCAGCGAGAAGAGCCGCAGCGGGTCCACGTCCCGCTCCGACACGGTGTCGCGCTGGGGTGAGAGGTACGTCAGGTGAAGTTGCGAGCCGGAACTGATGGCGTCCCGGACTGTGGTGTGGACACCGGCATCGGCAGGCGCCATGGCGGGTCCTGCCAGCGACCCCGCCCGGAGCCCGGCTTCGCCGGCTGCCGCCATAAGTTTGAGTGTCACTGATTCCAGGGCTCCTCCCCCGGCCAGTTCCGGCAGGCCGTTGAGGGTCTCCAGCCCGGCCAGCAGGGCGCAGGCTTCCTCCACTGTGAACCGGACCGGCCTGTTCAGGTCCAGGTCCTGGCTGATAAAAACGTGGTCGTCCTCCCACTGGATGTCCAGGAGGTCATCCGGGTATCCGCCGGGGAGCCCGGAACAGATCAGGATCCGCAGGTCGGCCTCGAGTTCCTGGCGGGAGATGCCAAAGTGCCGGGCCACTTCCTGGATGTGCAGTCCTTGATTGTGGACCAGGAACGGGACCAGTTGAAGCATACGTTTGAGCTGGTCCTCGGCTGTTCCTGCCCTGTCCTGCCGGGATCGTGCTCCGGAAAGGGTGAAGAGGGGAACGGGCGCTGCGCTGAAGTCCGCGGCGGCGCGGAGGCGGCGCTGCACCGCCTCAGCGAGTTCCGGCGGGGCAACTGCCACAGCGTCGGGTCCGTAGGAGGCCAGTTCCTCGGCCAGGACTTCGGGGTCGCGGTACGCGAGTGCCAGGCGTTCGTAGTCCGCATCGGGTCCGGCCGGGTGGTCCACATCATTGGTAACGGCCCGTTGCCGCAGGGACAGGAGGCGTCCTGTTCTGACGTCGACGACGGCGGTGCGGCGCGGGAGTTCGGGAAGGAGGTCCAGTTCCTGGCGGATGTTGAAGTCCGCAGGTGGGGTGTACTGCTCCCGTGCCAGGGTTTCCACGGAGCTGGTCAGCCTGGAAAGGCGGAAGTGCCGGGCGGCCTGCCGGGCCCGGTCGAAGCCGATCAGGTACCACTGACCGAACCGGCTGCCCAGTCCCCACGGCTCCACCGTCCGCCGTTCCTCCTGGCCGGTGGAGGCGGCGCGGTACCCGAAGGAGACCGGGTGCCGGGTGTGCATGGCCGCTACGAGGTCGTCAAACGCCTGGCCGGCAGGCTTGATGCGGGGCTGCACACCGGCGGGCAGCTTAATGTCGGCCATCTGGCCGGCCGCCTGAAGTTTCCGCATTGCGCTGCGGGCCGCAGTGCCCAGCGCCGCGCGTTCCCACAACTGGGAGGCAAGGAGCAGCACTGTCCATTCGTCCGGGCTGAACTGGACGTCCGGAAGACGGTTGGATTCCTTGCCGATCCGGTACCGGGTGGTGGCTGGATCGTCTTCGCTCCAGCCCAGGTCCGTCAGGGTTTCAACGTCGAAGCCGAACTGCCGGAGATCGTTTTTATCCCGTTCGAACATGCGGCCGAACGCCACGTCGTTTCCGGTGACGGTGCGGTACACGGTCTCCCGCAGTTCGCTGCGGCGCAGGCCGTACCGGGTGTTGAGAAGGGCGATCAGCAGGTTCAGGAGGCGTTCAGTGCGGGATGCGGACACGGTTGCTACGTTACTCAATGACGGCCCGGAACGCGCAAAGCGCGGCAGCATGTGGACGCAAGGTCCGATCAGCTGCCGCGCTTTACGGTGCCTGCCAGGGTGCCGGGAACCGGCTGACCCGGGCAGGTCAGGGGGCCTTCCGGATCAGCGGACGCCCACCAGGTCAACAACGAAGATCAGGGCTTCGTTGGGCTTGATCGCTCCACCGGCGCCACGTGAGCCGTAAGCAAGCTCGGAAGGGATCTCCAGGCGGCGGCGGCCGCCAACCTTCATGCCCAGCAGGCCCTGGTCCCAGCCCTGGATGACCTGGCCCACGCCAACCCGGAAGTCCAGGGGTGCGCCGCGGCCCCAGGAAGCATCAAACTCTTCGCCGGTGGACCAGGCGACACCCACGTAGTGGGCGGAGACGGTGCTGCCGGCCTGGGCTTCCGGTCCGTCGCCTTCGATCAGGTCCGTGATGACCAGGTCCGTGGGGACGTCGCCCTCGGGGAAATCGATCTCGGGCTTCTGGCGGTCGAAATCACGCTGTCCAAAGGACATGGTTGCTCCTTGTCGTTGGTGCTTACTGGTGGGATGCCACGGAGGAATCCCGTGCTCCGGTCTTAAATGTTGTTACTTGACGCCCAGAATGTCCACTACGAAGACCAGGTCGCCCTTGGCTTCGCCCTGGCCTGCGTCACCGTACGCCAGGTCCTTGGGGATCACCAGCAGGACGCGGGAACCCACCGTTTTACCGGCGAGGCCCTGGGTCCAGCCCTTGATGACCTGCTGCAGCGAGAACGGTGTGGGCTTGCCGCGGTCATAGCTGGAATCGAATTTGGTGCCGCCCACGAGGGTGACGCCCACGTAGTTCGCCGTCACTGTGTCGGTTTCCTTGACGGTGGCACCGGTGCCCTTGATGAGGTCCTGGGAAATGAGCTCCGTGGGAGCTGCGACGCCGTCAACGTTGATCTCCGGGACGCCGTCGCCGTTTTCCTTCACCGTCGGCAGCCCGGCCGGCGGGGTAATGGTTTCACCCTCCGGCTTTTCGAGGACCGGGGCAACCTCGGTGGTGGAGATGACCTTGATCACCAGCAGCTGGGTGGGCTGCGCCGGGGCACCCGCGGTGCCGGCCTGGCCGGGGACGGCGAGGGCGATGCTGGAGCCAACCTTGGCCCCAACGATTGCGTTGTAAACCAGCTCGCTGCCGGTTTTCAGTTCATCGTTGAGCTCGAGTGCTTCCGGCTCAGCGGGGAAGGTGTCTTCCAGGGTTGCCCCGTCTTCGCCGTTGATGGCGAGGATGGACAGGTTGGCGATCTGGTTGGCCTTGACGGCGTCACCGCTGCCCTCGGTAACCAGCTTGGCGGTGGGTTCCGTGACCGCGAGGGGCTTGTCGAATTCGACGCCCGGGGCTTTTTTGTCACCGTTTTCGGTCAGTTTGAGGGAGTCGAACTTTGCAGTCTCGCCAGCGGACTGGCTGGTGGGCTCCGGTTCACCGGTACCGCCGCAGGCAGTCAGCAGCAGCAGGCCGGGAAGGAGGATTGCTAGTAGTCGGCGCACGTTGGAAACTTTCGTCGGGGCAGGGTGGGGGCGACACGCCGCTTGCAGCGGCCGTTATCGCGGCAGCCCAAATAATGGGCCTTTTCAAGAATAGCCCGGAAAGCTGGGTGTCAGCCCATAGACTCCAGCAGCGCATCCACGCGTTCGTCCACGCTCCGGAACGGATCCTTGCACAGGATGGTCTGGTGCGCCCGGTCGTTGAGTTTCAGATGGACCCAGTCCACCGTGTAGTCGCGGCCCAGTTCCTGGGCGCGCCGCACGAAGTCACCGCGGAGCTTGGCACGCGTTGTCTGCGGCGGCGCGTCCACCGCGTCCTTGATCACGGTGTCATCCACCATCCGGCGGACGGCGCCGCGGGACTGAAGCAGGTAATAGAGTCCCCGGGTACGGGAGATGTCGTGATACGTCAGGTCCAGTTGCGCGATGCGCGGAGCGTCCAGGCTCAAACTGTGCCGGTTCCGGTAGCTGTCCATCAGCTTCTTTTTGATGGCCCAGTCGATTTCCGTGTCGATCCCCCGGTGGTCGCCGGACTCGATGGCCTTCAGCGTCCGCTCCCACAGGTCGAGGATCAGCGGGACGTGCGGGTTGTGGGCGCCATGCTCCCGGACGAACGCCGTCACTTTGGTGAGGTATTCCTGCTGGATCTCCAGGGCGGTCAACTGGCGCCCGTTGGCCAGCCGGACCAGCGCGCGGCCACTGAGGTCGTGGGAGATCTCCCGGATGCTGCGGATGGGGTTTTCCATCCGCATGTCCCGCATGATCACCCCGGCCTCCACCATGCGCAGCACCAGGTCCACCGTGCCCACCTTCATCAGGGCGGTGGTTTCGGACATGTTGGAGTCGCCTACGATAACGTGGAGGCGGCGGTAGAACTCGGCGTCCGCGTGCGGTTCGTCCCGGGTGTTGATGATGGGCCGGGACCGGGTGGTGGCGGAGGAAACGCCTTCCCAGATGTGGTCTGCCCGCTGGGAGAAGGCGTAGGTCGCCCCGTGCGGTGTCTTGAGGATCTTCCCGGCACCGGCGATGAGTTGGCGCGTGACAAGGAAGGGGATGAGGATCTCGGCAAGCCGGGAGAACTCGCCGCGGCGCGGGATGAGGTAGTTCTCGTGGCTGCCATAGGAGTTGCCGGCGGAGTCGGTGTTGTTTTTGAACAAGTAGACGGTGCCGTTGAACCCTTCCGCAGCGAGGCGGGCCTGCGCTTCGTCCACCAGGTCATCGAGAATGAGTTCGCCGGCACGGTCGTGGGCGATCAGCTGGGCCAGGTCGTCGCATTCCGCGGTGGCGTACTCAGGGTGGGACCCCACATCGAGGTACAGCCGGGACCCATTGGTGAGGAAGACATTGGAGGAACGGCCCCAGGACACCACCTTGCGGAAGAGGTACCGGGCCACCTCTTCGGGGGCCAGCGGCCTCGAGTCGGGGCTTGAATACGAGATGCCGAATTCGGTTTCGATGCCGAAGATCCTCTTGTCCATCTGTCCTCCTAGGTCAGCAGTGCGGCGATGTCGGCGTCGTTGAGCCGTCGGAAGGCCCGCCGCGCGCCGCGTGTTGCCTCCGAATGCCGGTCCAGGACTGCAACTTCCAGGGCGCCGGCAGGCAGCGGCGCTGCGGCACCCGCTGGTTCAGCGGCCCCAGCCGCCGGCCGGACCAGCCCGCCCATGGCGAGGCGGACTGCCTCGGCCAGGGTCAGCGAGGTCCGCCAGCCGTCCTCGATGGCGGCGGAGACTTTGTCCGCCTGGCCGCCCATGACCACAAAACGGTGCTCGTCGGCGATGGACCCGTCGAACGTCAGCCGGTACAGGTGGTCGCCTTCCTGGCTGGCTCCGACTTCCGCCACCGCAAGTTCAACCTCGAAGGGTTTCTGTTCTGTGGTGAAGACGGCGCCGAGGCTTTGCGCGTAAACGCTGGCCAGGCCCCTGGCGGTGACGTCCTCGCGGTCGTAGGAGTATCCCCGGACGTCTGCGTAGCGGACACCCGCCTGGCGGAGGCTTTCGAATTCGTTGTATTTCCCTACGGCGGCGAACGCGATTTTGTCGTAGATCTCGCCGATTTTGTGCAGTGACGGGGAGGGGTTTTCCGCGACGAGAGCTATCCCTTCGCCACAGCTGATGACCACCACGGACCTGCCACGGGCGATGCCCTTCCGCGCGAAGTCGGCGCGGTCCTTCATGAGTTGTTCGGGTGAGACGTAGAACTGCTGTGTCATCTCAGGCCTCCCGTCCGGCGATGGTGCGTGCCTCGATGACAGCCCTCGCGGCCGCCCCGAGCTCTTCGTCGGGAACCCGTCGGGTACCGGTGCTGTCAACGGTGTAGACCACAGGCCACAACTGGCGGACGGTGTCAGGCCCGCCCGTGGCTGAGTCGTCGTCGGCGGCGTCGTAGAGAGCCTCGACCGCTACGGCCAAGGCTTCGGCGGCGGTGAGATTGGGCCGCCACAGCTTTTTCAGGGCGCCACGGGCAAAGACGGACCCGGAACCCACGGTGTGGTGTTCGTGTTCCTCGTACCGGCCGCCCGTGACATCGTAGGAGAACAGCCGGCCCGCGTTGGCGCCGGTATCGAATCCGGCGAAGAGCGGCACTACCGCCAAGCCCTGCATGGCCAGCGGCAGGTTGCCGCGGATCATCGCGCCGAGCCGGTTGGCTTTGCCCTCAAGGCTGAGGAGTGTTCCCTCGATTTTTTCGTAGTGCTCCAACTCAACCTGGAACAGCCGGGTCAGGTCAATGGCAATGCCCGCGGTGCCGGCGATCCCGAGGACCGAGAACCGGTCAGCGGGGAACACCTTTTCAATGTGCCGGCTGGCAATGACGTTGCCCATGGTGGCCCTGCGGTCCCCCGCCATCAACACGCCGCCCGCGTAGCCCATGGCCACGATGGTGGTGGCGTGCGGGACCTGGAGCGGCGCTGTCACGGCGGCCCCGGTCGGGAGGGCCCGCATGAACGGCAGGAGTTCGGGCCGTTCACGCTGGAGGTGTTCGGTAAAGGACGAGGTGGCGTAGGCGGCTACCTTGTTGGCGGTTGATTCCTGCACTCATGCACTCCTTGAACGTGGTCCTTCGACGTCGCTTCAGATTCCGGCCGTCCGGGGCTTCCGCCACCTGGGTGCTGCGGCTACTGGCCGCCCTTTTGGACAAACGCGCGGACGAATTCCTCGGCGTTGGATTCCAGGACGCCGTCGATCTCGTCGAGGAGGTCATCCACGCCTTCGGTCGAGGCTGACGCCTGCGCTTCGGGCGGTGCCGGCGGCGCCTCGGGGATGTCTTCGTCGACTTGGCTGTCCCGCGACTGCGGCTGCTGCTGCTCCTGGCCTGCCATGATGTTTCCTTCCAATATTCAGTCTTTGGATCCGGCGGATCCTCCGATATGCCCATCCTGCCACGGGCCGCACCTCCCGGCGTGGTTTACGCCGCAGGCGGAGCGGTGGTGTGTCCCAGCAGTTCAGCGAGGAATGGACCCGCTTCCCGGTGGCGGGCAAACAGCCCGCCGGTGAGCGCCCTGGTGCCCCGCAGCGGTTCCCGGGTGGGGACACGCTGCAGCCGGCCGTAGCCGGGGACATCGAAGATCACGGAGTCCCAGCTGGCCCCCACCACGTCCTTGCCGAACGTGCTGACGCACCGGCCGCGGAAGAACGCACGTGTATCCGGTGGTGGCTCCGTCATTGCCGCCGCGATGGCAGCATCCGGGGTGATCCGCTGCATCCGGTCCCGTGCCAGCAGGCGGTGGTACAGGCCCTTCTCCGGCCGGATGTCTGCCCACTGCAGGTCCACCAGGCCAAGCCTGGCATCGTTCCAGTCGAGCCCGTCACGCTGCCGGTATCCGTCCAGGAGGGAGAGTTTGCCCAGCCATTCGACCGATGAGGCGGCAGCTGCCCGGTCGGTGTCCAGTTGCGTCAGGACGGTGGCCCAGCGTTCCAGCACGCCGTGGGTGTGTCCGTCGCCGTCCACCGGATCGGCGACGCCGGTATCCTGGGCCAGTTTGGCGGCGGCTTCGTGATACATCCACTGCAGGTCAAGGGCGCTGACGCGCCGGCCGTCGATGAGCCGCAGTTTGCCGGTGAGGCCGGTGTCGTGGCTGACCGCCTGCAGGGCGGCCACGGGTTCGTAGACCTCCACTTTGGGCGCGAGGCCCGCTTCGATCAGGCTCAGGACCATCGCCGTGGTGCCGAACTTCAGGTAGTTGGCCACCTGGGAAAGGTTGGCGTCCCCGATGATGACGTGCAGGCGCCGGTATTTGTCGGCGGTGGCGTGCGGTTCGTCGCGGGTGTTGATGATGGGCCTGCGGATGGTGGTTTCCAGTCCCACTTCCGCTTCGAAGAAGTCGGCCCGCTGGCTGATCTGGTAGCCGGCGGCCGAGTTGTCCTGTCCCAGTCCCACCCGGCCTGCGCCGCACATGATCTGGCGCGTGACGAAAAAGGGTGTCAGTCCGCGGACAATGTCACCGAAGGGCACGGACCGGGGCATCAAATAGTTTTCGTGGGAACCGTAGGAAACGGATTTGTTGTCCGTGTTGTTTTTGTAGAGGTTCACGGGGGGCAGTTCGGGATCCGCTGCGAGGCGCCGCACGGTGGCCAGCGCCACGAGGTCCCCGGCCGCATCCCAGGTCACGGCGTCCAGCGGGTTGGTTACTTCGGGGCTGGAGTACTCGGGGTGCGCGTGGTCAACGTAGAGCCGGGCGCCGTTCCCCAGGACCATATTCATCAGAAGGGTGCCTGATTCGTCCTGTCCGTCCAGTTCGAGTTCCTCCCGGCCGTACGCCAGGGCCACGGCCTCGGCGTCCAGCACGGGAGGCTGGTCCGTCAGCTGGCTCGGGTGTGCCGCGCCGCGGTCAACAGTCCAGCCGCGGGCGTCGTGCAGCGGTTCCTCGTCCGTGTAGTCCCAGCGGGTTTCGGCCCCGCCTGCCGCACGCTGCCGGGTCACCTGTGCGTAGGCCTGGACCACCCTGGCGCTCATCATGGTGGCATTGGCTGACGGTGCGGTGGGCGCGTGGATGCCATATTCGGTTTCCGAGCCCATGACCCGCATGGCCCCGCCGGCCGGGAGCGCTCCCCCGCCGACGGGTTCCGGTGCAGCCGTCACAGATATTGTCCTGTGCTGGGCATCGTTTCGATGGACTTGCCGGGCTCCTGGCCGGCTTTGCCCTGGACGATGGTGCGGATGTAGGTGATCCGCTCGCCCTTCTTGCCGGAGATCCGGGCCCAGTCATCCGGGTTGGTGGTGTTGGGCATGTCCTCGTGCTCACGGAACTCATCAACGACGGCCCGCAGGAGGTGCTCGATGCGGAGCCCCTTCTGCTGGGTGGTCAGGAGGTCCTTGATGGCGTACTTCTTGGCGCGGTCCACCACGTTCTGCACCACGGCGCCCGAGTTGAAGTCCTTGAAGTACAGCATCTCGGTATCGCCGTTGGCGTACGTGACTTCCAGGAACTCGTTGGACTTGTCGGTGGAGTACATCGCTTCCACGGTGCGCTGCACCATGGCGTCCACGGTGGCCTGGATGTCGCCGCCGTACTCCGCCAGGTCAGACACGTGGAACGGCAGGTCCGGGGTGATGTATTTGTTGAAGATGTCCGCGGCGGCCTCGGCGTCAGGGCGCTGGATCTTGACCTTGACGTCGAGCCGGCCCGGCCGAAGGATGGCGGGGTCGATCATGTCCTCGCGGTTGGACGCGCCGATCACAATCACGTTGTCCAGCCGCTCGACGCCGTCGATCTCGCTGAGGAGCTGCGGAACGATGGTGGTCTCGACGTCGGAGGAAATGCCGGTGCCGCGGGTGCGGAACAGCGAATCCATTTCGTCGAAGAAAACAACAACGGGGCTGCCATCCGATGCCTTCTCGCGCGCCCGGGCAAAGATCAGCCGGATGTGGCGTTCCGTTTCGCCCACATACTTGTCCAGCAGCTCGGGGCCTTTGATGTTCAGGAAGTAGCTCTTCAAGTCAACGTTGCCGGACCGTTCGGCGGCGCGGGCGGCCAGCGAATTGGCCACGGCTTTGGCGATGAGGGTCTTGCCGCAGCCTGGCGGGCCGTAGAGCAGGATGCCCTTGGGCGCCTTCAGGCCGTGCTCGCGGTAGAGGTCCGGGTGCAGGAACGGAAGTTCCACCGCGTCCCGGATCTGCTCGATTTGGGGTCCCAGGCCGCCGATGTCCTCGTACGTGATGTCCGGGACCTCTTCGAGGACCAGGTTTTCCACTTCGGAGCGCGGCACCTTTTCCAGGGCATACCCGGTGCGGGAGTCGATGGACAAGGCGTCGCCCACCCGGAGCTTCTGGGCCAGCAAGGCACCGGAAAGGCGCACCACACGTTCTTCGTCGGCGCGTCCCACCACCAAGGCCCGGTCGGTGCCCAGCATCTCCTTGAGGGTGGCCAGCTCCCCGGCACGCTCGTAGCCGAGCCCGGCAACCACCAGGAGGGCCTCGTTGAGCAGGACCTCCTGGCCCACTGCCAGCTGGTTCATGTTGACCAGCGGGCTGACACCCACCCGCATCTTGCGGCCGGCGTTGAAGATGTCCACCGACTCCTCGGTGGCCGCCTGCCCGCTGTTGCCCTGGGAGGCTTGCTTTTTGGGATTGAGTTGAAGGATGGTGCCGAAGCTGTACGGCGGCTGCCCTTCCTGGTCCAACGCGTTTTTCAGCCGGATGATCTCGGCTTTCGCGGCTTCCAGCATGGCCACCAGCTTGGTGTTGTTCTGCGATGCCGCAGCCAACTGCCTGTCGATGTGCCTGAGCTTGTCCCGGAGGATGTTGACCTGGCGGTCTGCAACCGAGAGGTCGTTGGCGGCAGACTGCTCTGCCGGTGTACGTCCGGAGTCCTGGTTCGGCGTCTCCATGATGTATCAGCCCCTTCCTGCGCTTCCCTTACGACACTAGTCCCAAGATGGCAGGTAGGGGTGGAGGCTCCCGAAATGTGGACTAGTTCGTGACCTCCGGAGCGTCCTTGACGTGGGTGCCGGCGATGGCATCGCGGGCGGCGCGGCGGAGCTTCTTATCCGAAACCAGCCGCTCGCCCACAGCGCCGGGGGTCCAGGCGTTGACGTCTTCAGCGTTGAATTCGGTTTTGGACGGTCGCCGTTTGACGGAGATGCCCGTGACGCCGTCCGCAAGGCGGCGCGTGACCAGCAGGAAGCCGGTGTGCGCCACCATCCGGTGGTCAGGGCGGACTGCCAGGCCCTCGAGGTGCCAGCCGCGGACCATGGATTCCCAGGCGTCCGGTGCGGTGAAGCGGCCGTCGGCACGGATGGCCTCCGCGGTCCTGGACAGCTGCGTGACGGTGGCCACGTAATTGATCCATACTCCGCCGGGGGCCAGGACCGTGGCGACCGCGTCCAGGCATTCCCAGGGAGCGAGCATGTCCAGGACCACGCGGTCCACGGAACCCGGAGCCTCGCTGCGGACCACTTCCTCCTGGAAGTCACCCAGCGAAATCTGCCAGGCCGGGTGCGGCCCGCCGAAGATGGTTTCGACGTTGCCGCGGGCAATGTCCGCGAATTCCTCACGTCGCTCGAAGGAATGCAGGTAGCCATTGTCACCTACTGCACGGAGCAGCGAAATGGACAGCGCCCCGGAGCCCACGCCGGCTTCCACCACGCGGGCGCCCGGAAAGATATCGGCCATGGTGACAATCTGGCCTGCATCCTTGGGGTACACCACAGCGGCACCGCGGGGCATGGACAGCACAAAGTCGGACAGCAGCGGCCGGAGCGTCTGGTACTGCTGGCCCACGTTGTTCACCACCACGGAGCCGTCCGCCTGGCCGATGATCTCATCGTGGTTGAGGAAGCCGCGGTGGGTGTGGAACGCGCCACCCGTTTCCAGGGTGACGGTGTTCATGCGGCCACGTTCGTCCGTCAGCTGGACGCGTTCGCCTTCGCGAAAAGGGCCCCGGCGGCGGGCCGCACCGGCCGGCTGCGAGCCGCCGCCGGCAGCGCCGGGCTGGGCTGCTGCTGTGGCTTCGTTGACGGCAGATTCGCTGCTCATGGAATTCCTCACTCCTTGTAAACCTTTGGCGCCGCTGCGGGGACGTCCCTCACCGGGACCTGCCGTGGCGATGCACCGACCGGCAGGTAACTCTACCGGGTCCTGCCCGGCGCGCCCCTATTGGGCCGGGGCGCCTTGCCGGTGATGGCGGTTACCACGCTGTCCTGGGCCAGGAGGCCCGTCACCTTGCCGTTGTGGT
Source organism: Arthrobacter sp. ZBG10 (assembly GCF_001238605.1). Classification (NCBI taxonomy): domain Bacteria; kingdom Bacillati; phylum Actinomycetota; class Actinomycetes; order Micrococcales; family Micrococcaceae; genus Arthrobacter; species Arthrobacter sp. ZBG10. The sequence goes on from NZ_LFQH01000070.1 coordinate 18,714, forward strand.
CCACAACGGCATAGTGCCTGCCTTTCACCTGGGACAGGAAGCCGATCAGCTCCTGGCCCCGGGACCACTCCGGGACGTAGGCGCCGGCGGCCAAGGCAAAGGATACGGCGGTGATTGGGGTGACCGCCGCTGCAGCGTCCGGCACGGAGTGCAGCGCTGCGGGTTGCACCACGCCTTCCGGTCGGCCGTCTGCGCCGCAGACCACCACGCTGACCGTTCCGCCGGCGCTGCTGGCCAGGGCGTCCTTAACAGACGCGGTGGCGGGAAGCCCGGTGGCCGGCGTCGACAATCCGGCGGCGGTGACTCCCGGGAGCCGGGTGCGGAATTGTCCCTGCTGGATGGATGCCGACGCGCCCATCCAGAGGAAGCTACCCACCAGGACGGTGATCATGACCAGGCCCAGGTCCGGGTCGTCGCCGGCCAGGAAGGGACGGATGAGGAACCAGTAGGCAATGCCCACCACAATGAGCCGGCCGCCCCAGCCGGCGGCGATAGTGCCTTTCGCCTGGCTGCCGGTGGCCTTCCAGACAGCGGATTCCACCATGCGGCCGCCGTCCAGGGGCAGGCCGGGCAGGACGTTGAACACGCCGATGAGGAAGTTGGCCCACATAAAGATGTTGGTCAGGATCTCCGCGACGCTCCCCATGGAGGTGTTGGCCAGGACCAGCCAGGCGCCCCCGGCCAGGACAAAGTTGGCGGCAGGCCCGGCCAGGGCCACCAGGACGGAGCGGCCGGGAGACGCGGTGAAGCTTTCGAACTGGGTATGTCCGCCCCAGAGGTTCAGGACGATTTTTTCCGTGGGCCAGCCGTAGATCTTTGCGGTCAGGGCGTGCGCCAGCTCGTGGACCAGGACCGAGATGAGGAGCAGGACTGCGTAGGCGAAGGCCACAACGTAGGCGCTGGTTCCAAGCGCCGGGTTGCTGCGGGCAAGGACAGGGCCGTAAACGATCACGGTGAAAGCCGCGATGATGAACCACGAATAGGCAAGGACCACGGGAACGCCGAAGATCCGGCCCAGCGGAATGCCTTCGCGGCGGACCGGGGTGCTGGTTTCAGTCATGGGCGTGCCCTGTTGCGGGCACCGGCGCTGCCGGCTCCTGGCCGGTCAGCAGCAAAGCTTCCAAATCTGCCGGTGACCGGCCGGCCAAAGTGTCCCAGCGGGTGTAGCGGTCATCCAGGGGCAACGGCACGATGTGCGGGATGGCGACGGTGGCCACACCGGAGGCAACGGCTGCCGCCACGCCCGGAGCCGAGTCCTCCAGGGCAACGCAGTCACCGATATTCAGGTTCGGGTCGGTTTCCTGGAGGAGTTCGACGGCGGTCAGGTACGCCTCGGGGTGCGGCTTCCCCTGGGTCACGGAGTCGCCGGTGACAATGACCTCAAAGTAGGGCCGTGGCAGGCTGGCAACAACTTCCCGGGCCAGCGGGCCTTCGGACATGGTGACCAGGGCGCATCGGATGCCGGCGCCGTGGAGCTCCTCAAGGAGTTCTTTCGCGCCGGGCCGCCAGGGCACCTCCTGCCGGACGCTGCGGACCACTTCACCGGTCAGCACGTCGATGATCTCCCGGATTTCAAGGGCCACACCGGCTTGTTGCAGCAGACTGGCGGAGTAGTCCAGCGACTGGCCCACCAGCTGCACCGCCTGCTGGTGCGACCATGTCCCGCCGTGGGCTTCCACCAGTGCATGCTCGGCAGCCATCCAATAGGGCTCCGTGTCCACGATGGTCCCGTCCATGTCCCAGAGGACGGCTTTGAGTGGGGAATGTGGGGAGGGGGATCGCATGCTGCACAGTCTACGGCGACTCGCTGGAAGGTTGCTGGTGGGTACGCCCACGGCGAATACGCCTGTTGTGCCTGCTGACCGCGCGGGGGCGGGACACTTTTGCGGCGGTTCATGCACTGCGGGAGGGCGGTTCTTGGACGTAGGGTGAAGAAATGAATAGCTTCGAGGAAGACACCACCGAACCGGGTGCCGTACCGGGGCAGGAGCGGTTCCTGCAGCCTGTGGCTGAGGGACGGCGCGTAACAGTGATGCTTGCAGCTTTCGAAGGCTGGAACGATGCGGGGGAAGCGGCCAGCGACTCCCTGCGCTACCTGAATAAGCTCTGGGGCGGCAAAAAGGCGGCGTCGATAGACGCCGACGAATATTACGACTTCCAGTTCACCCGGCCCACCGTCCGCCGGAATGCGTCGGGTGAACGCAAGATCAAGTGGCCGTCCACCCGGATCTACAAAGCCAGCGCCCCCAGCTCCAATGTGGACGTGATTTTTGTCCAGGGCACGGAGCCGTCCTATAAGTGGCGGGCCTATACCGCCGAACTGCTGGTCCACGCCGAAGCGCTGAACGTCGATTACGTGGTGTTGGTGGGGGCACTGCTCGCGGATGTTCCGCACAGCCGGCCCATCCCCGTCAGCACCTCGTCCGACGACGGTCCGCTCCGGGAGCGGATGAACCTGGAGGCCTCCCAGTACGAGGGGCCGGTGGGCATCGTCGGCGTCCTGTCCGAGGTGGCGCTCCTGGCCGGCCTTCCCACCATCTCGCTGTGGGCTGCGGTGCCGCACTATGTGGCCCAGGCGCCATCTCCCAAGGCACAGCTTGCCCTGCTGCACCGGATCGAGGAGCTGCTCCAGGTCCCGCTGGACATCCACGAGCTGGCTGAGGAATCCGATGCCTGGGAGCGGGGCGTGGATGAGCTCGCCACCGAGGACCCCGAGATCGCCGCCTACGTCCGGCAACTGGAAGAAGCCAAGGACACCGCCGACCTGCCGGAGGCCACCGGGGAGTCCATCGCCCGGGAATTCGAGCGTTACCTCAAGCGGCGCGGCCAGGACCGGCCCTGAATGCAGAGCGGCGCCGGTCCTGGGGACCGGCGCCGCATCAGTATTGCTGACCCTGGCTAGAGCACAACACCCAGCAGGGCGTCCACGGCGTCGCTGACCAGCGCCTGGTCGGTCAAACTTGCCGGACCGCCGTCGGACATTGCCTGCTGCGCCCACTGGGACACCGCAGCCACGGCTGCGGGGGCGTTGAGGTCCGCGGCGAGGGCGTCGCGCATCCGGGCGACCAACGGCGCCGCAGAGCCTTCCGGCGCATGCCCGAGCGCCTGGCGCCACAGGCTGATCTCCGCTTTGGCTGCGGCGAAGCCTTCGTCAGTCCAGGACCAGTCCGAGCGGTAGTGGTGGGCCAGGATGGCCAGCCGGATCGCTGCAGGGTCCTCCCCCGCTGCGCGCAGCCGGGACACCAGCACCAGGTTTCCCTTGGACTTGCTCATCTTCTCGCCGTCCAGGCCCACCATGCCGGCATGTGCATAGTGCCGGGCCAGCGGAACACCGGCCAGGGAGTACGCATGTCCGGCCCCCATCTCGTGGTGCGGGAAGACCAGGTCCGAGCCGCCGCCCTGCACCGTGAACGGGGCCGGCAGATACTGCTGTGCGATGACGGTGCACTCGATGTGCCAGCCGGGCCTGCCGGCGCCAAGGCTTGCGCCGGGCCAGTGGGGTTCGCCCTCGCGGGCCACCCGCCACAGCAGCGGGTCGAGTGCCTGCCGCTTCCCGGCCCGGCCGGGGTCGCCGCCACGCTCGGCAAAGAGCTCCAGCATTTCACTTTCGGCGAGCCCGGAGATGGCGCCCAACGTCCATGCATCGGGTGCCACCGACTGCTTTCCCGCGGCCTCAACGTCGTAATAGACGTCGCCGTCCGGTTCACCGTTGCTGCCCTGGACGGTGTAGGCCAGGCCAAGTGCCACCAGCTTTTCCACGGCGGGAACAATCAGGGCGATGGATTCCACGGCGCCCACGTAACGGTCCGGGGCCAGGACGTTCAAGGCTTCCATGTCCGTCTGGAAGAGTTCGATCTGGCTGGCGGCCAGGTCCCGCCAGTCAACGCCGGTGGCGGTGGCCCGCTCCAGCAGTGGATCATCCACGTCGGTGACGTTCTGGACGTACGCAACCCGGTGGCCGGCGTCGCGCCACACACGGTTCAGCAGGTCAAAGGCGACGTAGCTGGCGGCGTGGCCCATGTGGGTGGCGTCGTACGGGGTAATGCCGCAGACGTACATCGAGGGCGACGGGCCAGCATCCAGCGCAGTTTCGCGGCCTGCTGCGGTGTCGAACAACCGGATGGCAGGCATGCTTCCGGGCAGGGTTGGAACGGGGCGGGAGGTCCAGGATTTCACAGGGCAAGCCTAGTGCTACGCGGCGATGACACCGAAACCGAGCAGGATGTACAGGGCGAGGCCCAGGAGGATCCGGTACCAGACAAAGAGCCGGTAGCTGCGGGTGGAAACGAATTTCAGGAACCAGCCGATGATCACATAGCCCACCACAAAGGCGATGACGGTTGCCAGAGCGGTTTCGGGCAGGCCGTACGGGCCGGTCAGCCCGTCCTTGGACACCACCTTGTACAACTGGTACAGCCCGCTGCCGAACACGGCCGGGATGGCCAGGAGGAAGGAGTAGCGGGCCGCCGCTTCCCGGTTGTAGCCCATCAGGAGCCCCGCGGTGATGGTTCCGCCGGACCGTGACACGCCTGGAATCAGGGCCATGGCCTGGGCGAGGCCAAAGAAGATGCCGTGCTTGTAGGTCAGCTGGGTGAGGTCCCGTTCCTGCTTGCCCACGGCGTCGGCCACGGCAAGGATCAGGCCGAAGACGATCAGCATGGTGGCCACGATCCACATGCTGCGGAGCACGGACTCGATCTGGTCCTGGAACAGCAGGCCCAGCACGATGATGGGCAGGCTGCCCAGGATCACCAGCCAGCCCATGCGGGCGTCGGGATCCTGCCGGGAGACTTTGCCGCTCAGGGATCCGGCCCAGGCTTTGACGATCCGGACAATGTCCCGCCAGAAATACACCAGCACGGCCGTCTCTGTACCCAGCTGGGTGATGGCGGTGAACGCCGCCCCCGGATCAGCGGCGCCAGGCAGGAACTGCCCCACAATCCGCAGATGCGCGCTTGACGAGATGGGTAGAAATTCGGTCAGTCCCTGCACTAGGCCCAGCAGGGCCACCTCAAACCAGTTCACGGTAAGACCCTACGTCATGGGCAGCTGTACTCCAGCCCGTAAGCTTGCAGCTATGCAGCAGCGTTACGTCGGCAACAGTGGTTTGCGAGTCTCCGCCCTTTCGCTGGGCACCATGTCCTGGGGCGCCGGAACAGACGAGCAGGACGCCGCGGCGCTGCTCCGCACCTTCCTCGACGCCGGCGGCCGGCTGGTGGACACCGCAGCGTCCTATGCCGACGGCCAGTCCGAAGCCATCATCGGGTCCCTGCTGAATGATGTGGTGGCCAGGACGGAAATTTCGATTTCCACCAAGGCAGGAATGACGACGCCGGCCGGCCGGCTCGCCGTCGACGCGTCCCGCAACGCGATGCTCACCGGCCTCGACGCCAGCCTGGCGCGACTGGGCACCGACTATGTGGACGTCTGGTTTGCCCAGGCCTGGGACGGCAACGTTCCGCTGGAGGAAACCCTGTCCGCCCTGGAATTCGCTGTCCGCTCCGGCCGGGCACGCTACGCGGGAGTGTCCAACTTCAGCGGCTGGCAGGCCGCCAAAGCCGCTGCGATCGCCGGTTTCCCGTTGGTGGCGGCGCAGGCGGAGTACTCCCTGCTGCAGCGCAAACCCGAAACCGAACTGGTCCCCGCCATTGAGGACGCAGGCCTTGGCCTGATGGCGTGGGCCCCGCTGGGCCGGGGCGTCCTCACCGGTAAGTACCGCGGCAGCATCCCCTCCGGTTCACGCGCCGCGTCGGCGGCCGATGCCTCCTATGTGGAGGCGTACCTCGACGAGCCGGCGTCGCGGACCGTGGAAGCTGCCTGCATGGCAGCCAAGGGGCTGGGCCGTTCCGCCCTGGACGTGTCCCTCAGCTGGCTGCTGCGCCAGCCCGGCGTGGCCACGGCTGTGGTGGGGCCGCGCACACCGGTACAGCTCAAGGAGATCCTGGACGCGCAGCTGACGCCGCTGCCACCGGAAATCTCCAGCGCCCTGGATGACGTGTCCTTCAAGGCGGCTTAGTCCTCGAGAATTTCGAGGTCCTCGTCCGCGTCACTTTCCTCGTCCTCGTCCTCGTCATCAAAGATCTGGAGCGGGGTCACTTCGTTGTACGCTTCGTAAAGAGCGTCCTCATAGACTTCGAAAGCATCTGCTACCGCAAAAAATGCTGCTTCCACTGAGGGGTCACCATCTCCACGGCGGTTGGATGCTGCTATAAGGTGTTCTTCCAAAGCTGTGGTCAGGGACGAAAGCGCGACACGCGGATCGATGCTCATGACAACACGCTAGCCGGAAAAGGACGAAAATGGAGAGCAATGAAGGAACAATTTCTCACCAGCTCGGTCCAGCGGGAACGGGACTATCTTCGCCAGTACGAGTACCTCGTCCTGACGGTCAGCCCTGAGGATTCACTGCTCGAGGCGAGGCGCAGGCTTGTTGAACATTCCGAGTACGGCAAATGGGAGCTTGAGCGCAGCCGGCTGTACGTGGGTGGCGGCAGGCGGTTCTGGCTCCGCCGCCGGGTGATGCAGGTCCAGCGGACCGTTTAGGTCCCGGTTCAGTCCGCCAACGGCCCCAACCAGGCGTTGGCCACGGTGTTGTGCGCGCTCTCGTCATCCGAGGGGTGGAACATTCCCGCCAGCACGTCGCGGTAGAGGCGTTCCAGCTCCGAGCCCCGGAAGTAGCTGGACCCGCCGCTGACCCGGATGGCCAGGTCCACCACGCGGCGCGCAGTTTCGGTGGCGTTGACCTTCAGGCCCACCAGCTTGGGGAACCATTGCCCGCCGTGGTCAACCAGCCGGTCCACGTCAGCAGCCACTGACTGCAGCTGCGGGTACAGGTTGTCCATTGCCATGGCCGCCTCCGCAACCTTCCACCGGATGTCCGGGTCCTGGGCGTAGCTCCTGCCGCCGTTCTTCAGCGAGGTGCGCCGCTTGGCGGTTTCAACACCCACAGTGAGCGCACGTTCCCCCAGCCCGGTATATACGGCCGCCAGCAGCGTTTCGAAGCACGCAAAGATGGCGAAAACCAGCGGGTCCGGATTGGGCCCCACGGGGAGCTTGCGGAAGATCCGGTCCGCCGTCACCACGGCACCGGCCAGGACGGTGGTGCCCGACTGGCTGGCGCGCATGCCAAGGGTGTCCCAGTCGTCCTTGATGAGGTAGCCCGGAGTGTCCCTGGTTATGAACCCGTGCACCAGTTCGCCCTCGCCGTCCCGGCCGGCAGCGTCCTTGCCGAAGATCCCCAGCCGCGTCCAGGCCGGCGACAGGCTGGTGAAGATCTTGGTCCCCGTAAACGAGTAGCCACCATCGGGCAGCGGTTCGGCGACCGTGCGCGAGTCGAACAGGACGGAATCGTTCCCGGCCTCCGAGTTACCGAAGGCAAAGACCTCCCCCTGCGCCGCCTCCGCCAGGATGAAGTCCAGGGAGTGGTCGCCCCGGGCGCCGAGGACGCAGGCGACGCCGGTCCACACCAGGTGCATGTTGACCGCCAGGGCCGTGGCCGGGGCCGCCGTGGCCAGCCGCCGCTGGCACTGCGCCGCGGCTTCGAGGCCAAGGCCCAGGCCGCCGTCGTCCGTGGGGACAAACAGTTTCAGGTAACCGGCGGCCGCCAGCTCCGCCAGGTCTTCGTGGAAGAAGGTGTTGTCCCGGTCATAGCCGGCCGCCCTGCCCCTGATGCGTTCCAGCAGGGGGTCCGGCAGGACATCCTCGGGGGTCACGACGGCGCCTGTCAGTAGTTGGTGAGCAGCGTGTCCAGGACCCTGGCCCCGAACTTCAGCGAATCGGCGGGCACACGCTCGTCCACGCCGTGGAACATCCCCGTGAAGTCAAGGTCGTCCGGGAGCATCAGGGGCGCGAAACCGTACCCGGTGATACCAAGCCGGCTCAGGGATTTGTTGTCCGTGCCGCCCGAAAGGGTATACGGCAGGACCTTGGCGCCGGGGTCCTCGGAATGGAGCGCATCGATCATGGAGTCAACCAGGTTGCCGGCGAAAGGCACCTCGAGGGAGACGTCCTGGTGGACGTAGCTGACGTCGACGCCGGCCCCGGCGAGGTCGCGGACAATCTCCAGGACGCGGTCCTGCTGGCCGGGCAGCGTGCGGCAGTCGATCAGGGCTTCGGCGGATTCGGGGATGACGTTGTGCTTGTAGCCGCCCTTGAGGAGGGTGGGGTTGGTGGTGTTCTGCAGCGTTGCGCCCACAAAGCGGGCCACGGTGCCCAACTGGTCCAGCAGCAGGTCCGGGTTGTCCGCATCAAATTCGACGCCGGTCAGTTCCGTGACGCCATCCAGGAACTGGCGCGTGGTGGGCGTCAGTTCGATGGGCCACTTGTAGTCGCCGATGCGTGTGACGGCGGCGGCGAGCCTGGTGACCGCATTGTCGGTGTTGATCTGCGAGCCGTGGCCGGCCCGGCCGTGCGCCACGAGGCGCAGCCAGGAGATGCCTTTTTCGGCGGTCTGCAGGAGATAGGTGCGCTGCCCGCCGATGGTGGCCGAGAAGCCGCCCACCTCGGAGATCGCTTCGGTGGCGCCTTCGAAGAGTTCGGGGCGTTTATCCACCGCGTAGCGGGCGCCGTACTCGCCACCGGCTTCCTCGTCGGCGAAAAACGCAAAGATGATGTCGCGCTTGGGCTTTTTGCCGGACCGGGCGAAGCCGCGCAGTACGGACAGGATCATGGCGTCCATGTCCTTCATGTCCACCGCGCCGCGGCCCCAGATCAGTCCATCCTTGAGCTCGGCGCCAAACGGGTCCACTGACCACTGGTCGCGCAGGGCGGGGACCACGTCCAGGTGGCCGTGGACCACCAGGGCACTGGCGGCCGGGTCTTCGCCGGCCATCCTGGTGACAACGTTGGCCCGGCCGGGTGCGGACTCGAAGATCTCAGCGGAGAGGCCCACCTCTTCAATCAGGCCTGCCGCGTATTCGGCGGCCGCACGCTCCCCCGGACCCGATCCATCGCCGTAGTTCGAAGTGTCGATCCGGATGAGGTCCTGGCAGATCCGGACAACTTCATCCTCAGGCAGGACGTCAGGCATGGAAAACTCCTCGGGTTTGGTGGCTGGTGGGGTGTTCCCAACTGCTGCCCTCAGCCTACCCACACGCCCCCCACAGGCGCCGATTCCATGTTTCGGGAAAGTTCATGTTAGAGTTTTTCTCGCTGCTTCCGAGAGATGCGAAACGCCGAAAGGCGGGAAACGTCGTCGGGAAACACCCTGCGCGGGTGGCGGAATGGCAGACGCGCTAGCTTGAGGTGCTAGTCCTCGAAAGGGGGTGGGGGTTCAAGTCCCCCTCCGCGCACAAACGAAAAACCCCGGAAAATCAATGATTTTCCGGGGTTTTTCTGCGTTCCCGGTGTTATGCCATCCGGTGACTCCGCGGCGCCCGGGGATCCGTTACCGCTAAGCAAAGCAGGGAGCCCACCGTGAGCGGTGGACTCCCTGCCTATGTTGCGGTGGTTAGTTGCCTGTGGGCTGGTCGTAGACCTGCCCGGCCGGGTTGGCCGGCATGAGTGTCAGGATGAAGACTGCCAGCGCGCCCAGGAACGGAACGAGGTTGAGCAGGATGAGCCAGCCGCTGAAGTTCCCGTCGTGGAGCCTGCGGACAGTCAACGCCAGGGACGGGACAAAAATGGCCAGGCCCCACAGCAGGATCAGGGACCCCACGATGAAGAACCCCGGGCCGGCCATGGGGCTGCCGTTAACGTCGGTGGTGGAGCTGGTGGCAGCGGCGATGCCGGCCACAATGTAAAGGACGGTGATGACGATGGCGTTGGCCAGCGTGAACCACCAGTACTCGCTGCGGCTTGCACGGCCGGAGAACGTGGCGTACTTCTTGAAGAAGCGGCGGACGGCCACCGGCAGCGAAGCGCCATAGTGCGGTGCCCACAGCGGAACCTCGCCTGTCGGAGCAAAAGCTGCCTGCTGTTGGTCTGGATATTGTGGATAGCTCAAGGGAACCCCCCGGTTGTTCGAGTGATGCGACGTGATAATAGTAGGGCCTGGCCAGCCTAAATCTGTTCGTTGGAGTAACTTTTGTTCCGGCTGCAGGGTCAGCCGCGGGATTCACGGCAGGCCCAGGGTCCCGACGGCCGCCAGCACGTCGGCCACCGTTACTCCGAGCAGTGCCGGATCCGGTTGCTGTGCGAACGTGTCTCCCCGGCGCAGCGCGGCCCGGGTGAGGACCACGTGCGGTCCCGGCGGCGGACCCCAGATCTCCGGCGGAGCAGGTCCGAAGAGGACAACTGATGGCGTTCCGTAGGCTGAGGCGAGGTGGGCTGCGCCAGTGTCGGCGGAGACCACCAGCCGGGCAGCGGACACAGTGGCCGCGAACTGCGCAAGCGGCAGTTTTCCAGCGAGTACTGATTCCGCTGGCAGGCCTGCCAGGGTGCAGACCTGAAGTGCCCGGTCCCGTTCGGCACTGCTGCCAGTGAACACCACGGCGTGCCCTGCCCGGTCCAGGGCCGTTGCCACTGCCGCAAACCGCTCCGCCGGCCACAGCCGGCTTCCGTAGGCAGCACCGACATGGAGGACCGTGGCGCCAGGTGCGCTGCTGGGAACCCGGGGTGCCTGCAGCCGGACATCAAGGGGGTCGGCGGCGACGCCATGCCAGGCCAGCAGCCTGACCCAGCGTTCGCGCTCATGCAGGTCCGCGTCCCACGCAGGACCGTCCCGGTGCAGGCCGCGGTGGCCCATGGTGGTCCGTGCCTGCAGGGCATCGATGCGGCCCTGGCTTTCCGGGCCGCTGCCGTGAAGGTTGACTGCCACGTCCACCACGCCAGGCGCCAGTGCCAGGGGTTCATCCAATCCGTGGGTGGGCAGGAGTTCGTAGCCGCCCACCAGGTCCAGTGCTTCCGTGAGCCACCCCTGGGCCGCATACCGCAGGCGGTGGCCCGGGAAGGCACGGCGGAGCCCTTTCAAGGCAGGGACGGCCACCAGTAAGTCGCCGAGTTTCAAGGCCCGGAGCACCAGCAATTCCGGCTTGGCCTCCCGGATGCCGGCTGCTTCCGGGTGCGCCGTTCCGACGATCATCCTTGCCGTCCGGGGCGTGGCGTGGATACCAGGCTGCGCACGTCTTCATACACTCCCTGGACAGGCACTCCCGCCACCACAGAATCATCGTGGCCGCACCTGGGCGCAGTCCAGCCCACCTGGGTCACGTCGATTCCGCACGCCGGACAGGCGGTGGTCCAGCCCAGCTGGACGCGGTGCAGGCTGCGGCCCAGGGGGCCGGCGTTGATCATGTTGCCTACCCAGAAGATGCCCACTGTGGGGGTACCCAGTGCCTGGGCCAGGTGCCTCGGTCCGCTGTCGTTCCCCACCACCACATCCGCTGCCGCCAGGACGTCCACCAGCCCGGCCAGGTCCAGTTCGCCCGCCAGGGAAACTACTGGCGCAGGCGCGGCAAGGGCGAGGATCCGTTGGGCCAGTGGGCGGTCGCTTTCATCCCCCACCAGCACCACGGCGCAGCCATCGGCGGCACATGCCGCTGCAAGTTCCGCGAAGTGCGCCACCGGCCAGCGGCGGCGGGGATCTGTGGCTCCCGGGTGGACGACCACCAAAGGCCGGCTGCCGGCGTCGTCCGGAAGGACTGCAGCGGCACCGGCCGAAGGCGCGGCAGCAAGCCGGGCCTCGAGGTCCACCGGGGCTGCCCCCGCCAGTCCTGCCACTTCCAGCGCCCGCAGGGGTTCGTGCTGGTAATACAGATAGGGAACGGTGCGCTCAAGGCTCGCGGCATCGGCCGTCCTGGTCCCCACGGTGTGCCGTGCATCCAATCGCAGCAAAAAAGGATTGGAATAGCGGCCGCCGCCATGCAGTTGGACTGCGAGGTCGAATTGGCGGCGCTGCATATCCGCAAAAAAGGCGTCCACGGCAGCAGGGTCCTTTGTCCCGGGACGGACCCCCTCAGCGAAGGGCAGGATCTGCACCTCATCCACCGCGGACTGCACTGCAGCCAGCAGGCTCCGGTGGACGGGCGTGCCCAGCAAGGTAATGACCGCGCCCGGATATGCGCTCCTGAGGGCAGTGATTGCCGGCAGTGCAAAAATCAGGTCGCCCAGGCCACCGCCGCGAAGCACCGCGATCCGGCGTACGCCGCTGAACCTTTGCAGGACCGGACCGACGGCGGTATCCATCTGTTCGGCGCCGCCGAATTCAGCTGTGAGGTGATCCACCGATCTCCCCTTCCGGTGTGGCGGGTGCCGCCATTGCCGTGGGCAAGCCGCCGTCAGTGCTGCCACAATAGGGCCAAACCGGGCTCTCCGCCAGTCCGTTCCGGCACCGGGGCGGGCGCCGCGCCGGTCACCACCTCTTGGGGAATACCGGGTTGATGCTGTACGTTTCATACGCGACAGGCGAACCAAAGAAAAGAGAAGCACCCAAAGTGGCAACCGATTACGATGAACTGCGTTCCGACGTCAAGGAATCGCAGGACAACTCACTCGAGCAGCTCCAGTCTGCCAATGCTCCCGACGCGCGCAGCGTTGTCCTGGAGCTGGATGAGGCTGACGGGCTGGACGGCGCCGGAGTTCCCGGAGGCGAATTTGTCGCCGAAGAACTTGTGGTGCAGGTCATTCCGCAGGCTGACGACGAGTTTACCTGCTACTCCTGCTTCCTGGTCCGTCACCGGTCCCAGATCGCGAAGCAGAAGGACGGCCACAGCTACTGCACGGAGTGCGAAGGCTAATCCGTCCACCCCGTTCGGGGCGGCGGGATGACCCGCGGCCCCGTTGCCTTGAGGGCACGCCCCGATTCCGGCGTGCCTTTTGGCTTTTAACCCGGACCCTACACGGAAACAACGGTACCCATGGACTTCGCCGGCAACGCCGGGCAGTGGCTTGCTGCCCTTTTCAGCCGGGCAGAGCTGCCTGCCATCACCGCGGTGGAGCTCCTGGTGGCGCTGCTGGCGGCCATTACCCTTTCCATTCCGCAGGCCTCGTGGCGATATTTCGGCCTGCTGACCACTGCCACGCATGAGCTGGGCCACGCGTTCGCGGCGGTGCTGAGCGGCCAGCGGCTCTCGGGAATCACGCTGCGGCTGGACCACTCCGGGACCACCACCAGCTACAGCAGGAGCCGGGCGGCCGCCGCCTGGTCGTGTTTCTGGGGTTATCCTGTACCCGCCCTGGCGGGAGCGGCCTTCGTCTGGTGCGGCTTCAGCGGGTGGGGGCCGGCGGCCCTGGCCACGGGAACCATCATACTGGCCGTCTCGCTGGTGTTCCTGCGCAACCCGGCAGGCTTCCTCATCACCTTCAGCGCGATCGGCGCTTCGGCTGGCCTGCTGCTGCTGGTCCCCCACGCGTTTGCGGGGCACGTTGCAGTCGTCCTGGGACTGGCCCTCCTGGTGGGGGCGGTCCGGGACATCTTCAAACTCGTCCACCTGCACCTCAAGCGGCGGAACCGGCTGTCGAGCTCGGACGCCTATATCCTCTACCGCGCCACGAGGGTGCCGTCGGGGCTGTGGATCGCCGCGTTTGCCGTGGTGGTTGCAGCCGCCTGGCTGCTGGCCTGGCAGCCGATCGCGCGGATTCCGTTGCCGGGCGCATAGGCTGGAGCGATGAGCCAGGACACGGACAGCAAGCAGAAGGCCTCCGACAGCGGGGCGGACCACAGCACGCGCGGGGCTTACGTTACGGGCGGCGCGGAATTCACCCGGGACACCAACTACATCGAAGACCGGATCACCAGCGACGGCAAACCCGGTGCCAATGGGGAACCCGGCTGGCCGGTGGAAACCGGACGCTACCGGCTCATCGCCGCCCGGGCCTGCCCCTGGGCCAACCGCACGGTGATTGTGCGCCGCCTGCTGGGCCTCGAGGACGCAATCTCCCTGGGCCAACCAGGCCCCACCCACGACTCCCGCTCCTGGACCTTCGACCTGGATCCCGGCGGTGTGGACCCGGTGCTGGGGATTGAGCGGATCCAGGACGCCTACTTCACCCGCTTCCCCGGCTATCCGCGGGGCATCACTGTCCCGGCACTGGTGGACGTGCCATCCGGGGCCGTGGTGACCAATAACTTCCCGCAGATCACCCTGGACTTCTCAACCGAGTGGAAGGCATTCCACCGGTCCGGGGCACCGGATCTCTACCCCGAACACCTGCGCGCCGAAATCGACCACGTCAACAAGCGGGTGTTCACCGAAGTCAACAACGGTGTGTACCGCTGCGGGTTTGCCGGCTCCCAGGACGCCTACAACGCGGCTTACGACCGGCTGTGGACAGCCCTGGACTGGCTGGAGGAGCGGCTTTCCGGCCAGCGGTTCCTGGTGGGTGAGACCATCACGGAGGCGGACGTACGGCTGTTCACCACCCTGGCCCGCTTTGACGCCGTCTACCACGGCCATTTCAAATGTAACCGGCAAAAACTGACAGAGATGCCCGCGCTCTGGGGTTACGCCCGTGACCTGTTCCAGACGCCCGGCTTCGGCGACACCACCGATTTTGTGCAGATCAAGCAGCACTATTACATCGTCCACGAGGACATCAACCCCACCGGAATCGTCCCCGCCGGACCTGACCTTTCCGGGTGGTTGGAAGCCCACGGCCGCGAGGCCCTGGGCGGGCGCCCGTTTGGCGATGGGACTCCCCCGGGACCTGTCCGCGCCGGCGAGGAAGTCCTGCCCGGGCACGGTGCGGCCCCTCGAGTGGAAAGCGCTTTCTGACTAGACTGGCAGGATGCAGATTTCGTCAGGCTTTGCCGCTCCTGGTTATGAAAGCGTCCGGGACCTCTTTGACTCCTTCCTGGCAGCGGACCCGGACTACAGCGCCCAGGTGGCGGCCTACCACCACGGAAAAGTTGTGGTCCGCCTCACCGGCGGCCCGGACATGGCCCCGGACACGGTGACCGGGGCCTATTCCTGCTCCAAGGGGGTTGCCGCCATGGTGATTGCACTCCTGGTGCAGGACGGGCTGCTTAACCTGGATGCCGCCGTCGCGCACTACTGGCCGGAATTTGCAGTGCACGGCAAGGACCGGCTGCTGGTCCGCGAGGCGCTGTCGCACCAGGCCGGGCTGATGGGCTTGGCGGGCGGAATTGCCCTCGAGGATTTCACCACAGCCGCCGGAGCCGCACGGCTGGCCGCCGCCCGTCCCACCTGGCGGCCCGGCAGCCAGTTCGGCTACCACGCCCTTACCATCGGAATCATCATGGAGGAACTGTGCCGGCGCACCGCGGGCCGGTCCCTGCAGGAGCTGTACAACCAGCTGATCCGTACCCCGCACGGTGTGGACTTCTTCCTGGGCCTTCCCGGGGACCACGAACACCGGTACCGCGACGTGCTGTACGCAGCTGCCCCGGAGGACCAGATCTGGCTGGACCCCCTGAGCCTGGAAGGCCTGAACGGCAACGCTCCGGTAAGCACCATCATGGAGTTGCCCAACCTCCGGATTGTCCGTGCGGCAGGCATGTCGGCCGCCGGTGGTGTTGGCTCAGCCGAAGGGCTGGCGCGGCTCTACGCGGCCGCCGCCACGGGGGTGGACGGCGGTGCTGCTTTCCTCCAGCCCGGGACCATCGAGGCGATGGCCCAGGAGCAGGTCTGGGGATTGGACCGGTCCTCCGGACAGGACAACGCCTTCGCGGTTGTTTTTATGAAACCGCACCCCACGCGGAATTTCGGCAGCCACCGTGCGTTTGGTCACGAAGGCGCCAACGCGGCCCTGGGTTTCGCGGACCCCGCCTACGCCCTGTCCTATGGCTACATTCCGCGGCGTGCGGAGGAAGGCCGCACGCCGGGCAAGGCCCACCGGCTGGCCGCGGAGGTCCGCCGGTCAGCTGCCGCCACCTTGTCGTAGGCCGCCCCCGGCCCTACTGTGGGGCTGATGCATAAAGCTCCAGCACGTAACAACGTCAGGTGGGCACGGGGAACCCAGCTTCTGAAACAGGCAGTCACCGGCTTGTCGGCCGCCTTCGCGGCCCAGCGCCTCCAGCTGGCGGCCAAAGCCGCCCTCGCGGCGGGGCTGGCGTTCCTGATAGCGCCCCTGATGCCTGGGGCCGCAGCGCAGTACCCCTACTACGCACCCCTCGGCGCCCTCGTGGCGATGTACCACAACGTGGCCGGCTCGGTGCGGCAGGGACTGCAGGCACTGATCGGCCTGTCGCTTGGCATCGGCCTCGCATTCATCCTGGTCAACGTCACAGACCCCTCCCCGCTGACAGTTGCCGTTTTTATGGGCATCGGGGTCCTGCTCGGCGGGCTGCCGCTGATCGGCTCAGGCAGCGACTGGATTCCGACGGCGGCCCTGCTGGTGTTGCTGGTGGGCGGAAGCAATCCGGACGACTTCTCGTTTGGCTACCTGGTGCAGATGGGCGCCGGCGTGGCGGTGGGCATTGGCGTCAATTTCCTGATCTTTCCACCGCTGCACCTGAACGCCGCCGCCTCGAGCCTGGCCGACCTGCGCCGCGCCCTGGGCCGGCAGCTCACGGACATGGGCTCGGCCCTGAAGGAGCAGTGGCCGCCCGAACACGAGGAGTGGTCCAGCCGTTCGGAGGAGCTTGCGGCGGCTGCGAGGTCCGTGCGGCACCTGGTCAAGGAAGCGGATGCCAGCCGCCGGGCCAATCCGCGGCGGAAGCTGCATCCCCGCGACGTGGAGGGCGACTACCGCGACCTGCGGAACCTGGAACGGGTCACCTTCCACATCCAGGACATGACGGACGTCCTCACCGACGTGATCTGGGACAGCGACGTGCCATACGACGTTCCGGTGCAGGACAGCGGTCCCTTGGCGGACGCGATGACCGCGACGGGCAGCTATCTCACCGCCTCAGCCGACGTGAAAGCCGACGGCAAGGCTGTGGGCTTCGACTCGGAAGGCTTCGATGCAGCGCGGACGGCGGTGGAAGCCTGCATGGCCTCCACCGCCGGCCGTGAGGCGGAACCGGAGATGGTTCCGGCCTCGGAATCAATCCTCCTCAGCCTGCACCGGATCCTCCGGGCCCTGCGGCCCCCCAACTAAAGCGCAGTCACCGACCCCGCGAAATGGCGGCGCCCGGACCTCGGGCTCCAGGCCACAAAGTCGGACCTGCCCGGTTCGGCACCCCCGCCGTGGGTGGACCTGATTTCCAACGCCACCCGGCAGGGCAGGAATACCGGTGCGTCGAAGCTGACGTCCCAGGTGAAGGCATCCCCGCGGGCCGGGCCCACATCCGCAAGTGCCCTTGAGGCCAGGTACATGCCGTGCGCGATGGACCGCCGCATGCCCAGGGCCTTGGCGGACAGCACGCTCAGGTGGATCGGGTTGAAGTCACCGGACACGGCCGCGTAGGCCCGGCCTGTGTCGACTCCCAGCTGCCAGGACGCCGTGGGATCCGGGGCGGTGAAGTCCGGGCGTGCCGGGGCAGTGGATGGCTTGTCGATGCCGGGCAGGAACACACCCTTGGCGAGGTACGTGGAGACGCCCCGCCAGCAGGGAAGCGCACGTCCGGCCTGCCGCACTTCAGTCACCACGTCCACCTGGGTTCCGGCCCGGTGTCCACGCAGGTTTTCCACCCGGGACGTCATATCCAGGGTGTCGGTGAAGACCAGGGGCCGCAGGTTCGCCACGGTGTTGCTGAGGTGGATCATCCCCAGCAACGGGAGCGGGAAGTCGTCCCGGTTCAGCACACTCATGGCCAGCGGAAAGGAGAGTGCGTGGATGAACCCGGCGGGAAGCACGTCACTGGCAGTCTCCCCCACCAGGTGCTGGTAGGCGGTGAGGTTGCCTACATCCACCGCCACACCGCGGACTTCATGGCTGTCCCCGGGAAGGGCGGGAAGGTCGTGCGCACCCAGGATCCTTCGGCGCGCAGCCTGGGCTGCGGCGTTGACATAAAGCTTGGACAACGACGGCATCTCGCCCAGGATCACCGGCTGGCCGGTGCTCATGCTCCCACCAGGTTCTGCCCGCAGACCCGGAGTACCTGGCCATTGATGCCGCCGGCGGCACCGCTGGCCAGGAAGGCGATCGCTTCGGCCACATCGATGGGCTGGCCGCCCTGCTGGAGCGAGTTGGCCCGGCGGCCCAGTTCACGCAGGGCCACCGGAATCCGGGCCGTCATGTCCGTTTCGATGAAGCCCGGTGCCACGGCGTTGATGGTGCCGCCGTAAGCTGCGATGAGCGGCGCGGTGGCACGCACCATGCCCATCACGCCGCCTTTGGATGCCGCGTAATTGGTTTGGCCCCTGTTGCCCGCGATGCCACTGGTCGAGGCCAGGGAGACGATCCGCGGTGCAGTACGGAAATGGTCCGATGCCAGCAGCGCCTCGTTGATCCGCAATTGCGCCGCGATGTTGATGTTGATGACGGAGTTCCACTTCGCCTCGTCCATGTTGGCGAGCAGTTTGTCCCTGGTGATGCCGGCGTTGTGGATGACGACGTCCAGGCCGCCATGGCGTTGCACGGCGTGGTCGATGATGCGCTGGCCGGCACCGGGCGTGGTGATGTCCAACTGCAGGGCGGTGCCGCGGACCTCATTGGCGACGGCGGCCAGCCGGTCACCGGCGGCCGGGACGTCCACCAGGACCAGGGTGGCGCCGTCACGGTGGAGGGTCCTGGCGATCTCGGCGCCGATGCCGCGCGCGGCGCCGGTCACGACGGCGGTCCTGCCTGCCAGCGGCCGGTCAGGGGTGTCCTGGGGATCGCTGCCCGTGCCCGTCACGGTGATGAACTGGCCATCGACGAAGGCAGAGCGGCCGGACAGGAAAAACCGCATGGCAGCCAGCGAGCTGGGACTGGTGGGTGCCACGTCCGGGGCCAGGAGCACGCCGTTTCCGGTTGCCCCGCGGCGCAGTTCCTTCGCCAGCGAGCGGAGGAACCCGTCCACGCCCTGCCGGGCGGCCGCCGCGGCGGGATCGGCGGTGTCCGACGCCGGCCGCGACACGGTGATGACCCGCCCGCCGGGTCCGAGGTCACGGAGGGAAGCGGCCACCACCAGGACCGGGCCGGCAAGGTCCTCCGGCGTCACCACGTCGTCCAGGACCAGGATGATGGCGCCGAGCCGTTCGCGGGGCACCGCGTGCCGGCGGACGTCCAGGTCCCAGGCCAAAAGCTCGGCAGCGAGGCTGTCGGCGCCCGGGGTGCTGCCCTGCACCAGGACAGGCCCGGTGATCAGCGGCTGCCCCGGCTGGTACCGGCGCAGGAAAGCAGGCTGCGGCAGGCCAAGTTTTTTGGCCAGGTTCCTGCCGAGGCCCTGATTGACCAGTTGGGTGTACTTGTCGGTCATGGTGTCCCCTACAGAGATTCGAGAATGGCGACGACGCCCTGGCCGCCGGCAGCGCAGACGGACACCAGGCCCCGCGCGGGGCGGCCTTCGGTGCTGCCCTTCTGGTGCAGCATCTTGGCCAGTGAGGCCACAATGCGGCCACCGGTGGCCGCGAACGGATGCCCTGCGGCCAGCGAGGAACCGTGGACGTTCAACCGGCTCCTGTCGATGCTGCCCAACGCGCCGGGCAGGCCCAGCCGGGTCCGGCAGAACTCCTCGTCCTCCCAGGCCGCCAGGGTGCTGAGCACGGTGGCGGCAAAGGCTTCGTGGATTTCGAAGAAGTCGATGTCGTCGAGGGTGAGCCCCTGCCGGGCCAAGAGGCGCGGAACGGCGAAAACAGGTGCCATCAGGAGGCCGTCCTTGCCATGCACAAAGTCAACGGCTGCGGCCTCGGCGTCCACCACTGCGGCGAGCTTGGGCAGGTCGTGGGCGTCAGCCCATTCGTCGGAGGCCAGCAGGACGGTGGCGGCACCATCCGTCAGGGGTGTCGAGTTCCCCGCCGTCATGGTGGCGTCCGCGCCAAGGCCCTTGCCGAACACGGGCTTCAGGGTGCCCAGCTTTTCCAGCGATGTATCTGCGCGCAGGTTGCCGTCGCGGGCCAGGCCGCGGTAGGGGGTGACGAGGTCGTCGAAGAAGCCTGCGTCGTAGGCAGCCGCCAGGTTGCGGTGGCTGTTGAACGCAAGCTCGTCCTGGGCCGCGCGGGAAATCTTCCACTGCGCCGTGGTGAGGGCCTGGTGTTCGCCCATGGACAGGCCGGTCCGTGGCTCGGCGGTGCCGGGCGCCAAGGGTGCCAGGTCCTTGGGCCGGAGCCGGCTGAGGATCTGGAGGCGCTGCGGGATGGTCCTGGCCCGGTTCAGGTCCAGGATGACGGCGCGCAGGCCTTCGCTGACCACCACAGGGGCGTCCGAGGCGGAATCCACTCCTGCGGCGATCGCAGACTCGATCTGGCCCAGCTTGATCTTGTTGGCAAGTCCCACCACGGTTTCAAGCCCTGTGGCGCAGGCCTGCTGCAGATCGTAGGCCGGGGTTTCGGCGGACAACGCGGATCCCAGCACAGCCTCGCGGGTCAGGTTGAAGTCGCGGGAGTGCTTGAGGACGGCACCTGCCGCCACCTCGCCCAGCCGCTCGTCCTGCAGGCCAAACCTGGCGATCAGTCCGTCCAGCGCTGCCGTGAGCATGTCCTGGTTGGAGGACTTTGCGTACGCTCCCCCGGACCTGGCGAACGGGATCCTGTTGCCGCCCACGATCACTGCGCGACGGACGGCTGCTGCACCTGCGGAGCCGGTTTTGGCGGGGCCTGCTGTGGGTTGTCCAACACTGGACATGGGGTCTCCTTTGGTCACGGGGCGGTTACCGATACCCAGCGTACCTGATACGCTGGGTATCGTGAACATCCAGGAACCCGGCGCCGGCGATACCGCGGCCGGCAGCCCCGACGGACGCTCCTCCCGCTGGCAGAACCACCGGGACGAACGGCGCCGTGAACTGATCAAGGCCGCACGCCGCGCCGTGCACACCCTGGGCAGTGATGCCTCCATGGAGGACATCGCGACGGCGGCCGGAACGTCGAAGTCCGTGTTCTACCGGTACTTCGGGGACAAGGCCGGGCTCCAGCAGGCGGTGGGCGAAGTGGTTCTCCGGCAGATGCAGCGCCGCATCCAGGAAGCAGCACAAGGCGCCCAGGTGCCGCGGGAGGGACTGCTGGCCATGGTGTCCGCCTACCTGCAAATGGCGGAGACCAGCCCCAACGTGTACTCGTTTGTGACCCGCTACGGTGTGGGCGAGCCGGACGCCACCCCCGGGTCTGCGGCAGCCCCGGGCGCGCTGGGCCATTTCTTCGATGCGATCGCCGACATGATCGCCGTGCCCATGCGTTCCCACCTGGGTGAAGGTAAGGAAGCGGTTATCGGCTACTGGCCGAAGGCTGCGATCGGGCTGGTCCGCAATGCCGGCGAACAGTGGCTTGGCACGCCTGACTCTCCCGCCAAACCGGGCCAGGAAGCCATGGCCCGCCAAATCACCACCTGGCTCTGCGTGGGCGTCGCCTCAGACCTGCCCGCCCCGCCAGCCATCCACAACTCCCTGTCACTACCAACGAAGGACTGACATGACTGACGTAGTTGACCGTTCCGCCATCTTAGGCGCCGGCACCCCCACGGCGCAGCCGGCCGTGGACACCGCAGCGCTCGGGGAACAGCTGCTGGGCAAATGGGCCGCGATCCGGCACCAGGCCCGCGACCTGGCCGGCCGGCCGGAACTGCACAAGACCGAAGGCCTGACGCACACCGAACACCGGTCCCGCGTGACGGGCCAACTGCAGTTCCTGGTGGACAACGGCGCCGTGCACCGGGCCTTCCCGGCCCACCTGGGCGGGGCGGACAACCACGGGGGGAACATTGCCGGGTTCGAGGAACTTGTGGTGGCCGACCCGTCGCTGCAGATCAAGGCAGGCGTCCAATGGGGGCTGTTCGGCTCCGCCGTGATGCACCTGGGCACCGAAACCCACCACACCAACTGGCTGCCCGGCATCATGAACCTGGACATCCCCGGATGCTTCGCCATGACCGAAACAGGGCATGGCTCGGACGTGGCCAGCATCGCCACCACCGCGACGTATAACAACGCCGCCGGGGAATTTGTGCTCAACACCCCGTTCCGTGCCGCGTGGAAGGACTACATCGGCAACGCCGCCATCGACGGCCTGGCAGCGGTGGTGTTTGCGCAGCTCATCACGAACGGCGTGAACCACGGCGTCCACGCCTTTTACGTGGAGCTCCGGGACCCGAAGACAGGTGCGTTCCGGCCAGGCGTCGGCGGCGAGGACGACGGCATTAAGGGCGGCCTCAACGGGATCGATAACGGCCGGCTGCACTTCACCAACGTCAGGGTTCCCCGCACCAACCTCCTCAACCGTTACGGCGACGTCGCAGCGGATGGAACCTACACGTCCCCCATCGCCAGCCCCGGCCGCCGCTTCTTCACCATGCTCGGAACCCTGGTCCAGGGCCGGGTGTCCCTGGACGGGGCAGCAGTCGCAGCCTCCAAGGTGGCCCTGACGGCCGCCATCCGCTACGCCACTGAACGCCGCCAGTTTAACGCCTCCTCGCACACGGAGGAGGAAGTGCTGCTGGACTACCAGCGCCACCAGAAGCGGCTCTTTACCCGGCTCGCCGGAACCTATGCCGCCAGCTTCGCGCACGAACAGCTGCTGCAGAAGTTCGACGACGTCTTCTCCGGCGCCCACGACACCGATGAGGACCGGCAGGACCTGGAAACCCTCGCCGCCGCCTTGAAGCCCCTCAGCACCTGGCACGCCCTCGACACCCTGCAGGAATGCCGCGAGGCCTGCGGCGGCGCCGGGTTCCTCGCCGAAAACCGGTTCGCCTCGCTCCGGGCGGACCTGGATGTCTACGCCACCTTTGAAGGCGACAACACCGTGCTGCTGCAGCTGGTGGCCAAGCGCCTCCTGGCCGACTACGCCAAGGAATTCCGGAACGTCGACTTCGGCGTCCTGGCGCGGTACGTGGTGGGGCAGGCCACCGGCGCCGCGATCCACCGCACCGGACTGCGGCAGGTGGCCCAGTTCATGGCCGACACCGGCTCCGTGCAGCGGGCCGCCATCGCCCTCCGGGACGAGGAAGGCCAACGCGCCCTGCTTACCGACCGGGTGCAGACAATGGTGGCCGGGATGGGCGCAGCCCTGAAGGGGAGCAATAAACTTTCGCAGGAGCAGGGCGCGGCTTTGTTCAACCAGCACCAGAATGAACTCATCGACGCCGCCCAGGCGCACGCCGAACTCCTGCAGTGGGAAGCCTTCACCGACGCACTGGCGGATGTCGAGGACCCGGGCACCAAAAAGGTGCTGACCTGGCTGCGTGACCTGTTCGGGCTGTCCCTGATCGAGAAAAACCTGTCCTGGTACCTCATGAACGGCAGGCTCTCCATGCAGCGCGGCCGCACCGTGGGGGACTACATCAACAGGCTGCTGGTGAAAATCCGGCCGCACGCCCTGGACCTCGTGGCTGCCTTCGGATACGGCGACGAGCACATCAGGGCTGCCATCGCCACGGGCGCAGAGAAGGAACGCCAGGACGAAGCCCGGGCTTACTTCCGGGCCAGCCGCGCCAGCGGCCGGTCCCCGATGGACGAAAAGGTCCTGATCGCCCGCGCCGCCGGGCAGCGCAGGGCAGGCGCCCGGCACCCGGCCTGACCGGACGCCCGCAACAGCAACGGCCGCAAACAACGACGGCGCCGCTCCCACCCAAGGGGAACGGCGCCGTCGTCGTCAGGACGTTACTGGCCTTGGGCCGGGAGGACTGAGCGGTAGACCTCCAGGGTGGTTTCCGTGATGGATTCCCACGAGAAGTGCTGTTCCGCACGCAACCGGCCGGCTTTGCCCATGGCCCGGGCACGCTCCGGATCGGAAACCACCTCGGTGAGCGCGGCGGCGAACTCGGTGACGAACTTCTCCGGGTCCAGCGGGGTGCCGGTTCCGTCCGTGACCTGCTCAAGGTCAACCAGCAGGCCCGTCTCACCATGCTGGACCACCTCGGGAATGCCGCCGGTAGCGCTGGCCACCACGGCAGCTCCGCAGGCCATGGCCTCAAGGTTGACGATGCCCAACGGCTCGTAGATGGAGGGGCAGGCGAAGGCGGTGGCATGGCTGAGGACCTGGATCAGCTCATGCCGGGGAAGCATCCGCTCGATCAGTACCACGCCGGTGCGCTGCTCCTGCAGCTCTTCGATCAGGCGGGCGGTTTCAGCGGCCAGCTCTGGAGTGTCCGCGGCGCCAAGGCAAAGAACCAGCTGGACTTCCGCCGGCAGCTTCGCCGCTGCCCGCAGGAGGTACGGAACCCCCTTCTGGCGGGTGTTGCGGCCCACGAAGACCACGCTGGGCCTGGCGGGGTCGATGCCCAGGGCGCGGACGGCGTCGTCGTTTTCGTCCCGGGTCCACAGTTCAACGTCGATGCCGTTGTGTACCACCCGCACCTTGGCGGGGTCCACCTCCGGGTAGCTGCGCAGGATGTCCTGCCGCATGCCCTCCGAGACGGCGATGATGGCGGCCGCGGCTTCGTAGGCGGTTTTCTCCACCCAGGAAGACAGGGCGTAGCCGCCGCCGAGCTGCTCGGCCTTCCACGGCCGCAGGGGCTCGAGACTGTGCGCGCTGAGGACGTGCGGGATGCCGTGCAGCAGACCCGCCAGGTGCCCTGCCATGTTGGCGTACCAGGTGTGCGAGTGCACCAGGTCCGCCCCGGCGATATCGGGTACTATCCGCAGGTCCACCCCGAGCGTCTGCACAGCGGCGTTGGCACTGCCCAGGTCTTCAGGGACCGCATAGGACGTCACCGCCGCCCCATGGTAGTCGGCGTCGCGCGGTGCCCCGAAGGCACGAACCTGCAGGTCAACGTGCTTACTAAGCACCCTGCTCAGTTCTGCCACGTGGACTCCGGCGCCTCCGTAGATCTCCGGCGGAAACTCTTTAGTCACAATGTCTATTCGCACAACACCCAAGGTAGTCGTTCACGCTTAACTGTTCTAGTGTGAAGGAGTCCGGGCCAACCGGACTGTCTTGGGAGTTACGAAGGCGTACAGGAGCGACCACCATGCCGTTGAACAAAAAAGTCCTGGCCATTGTCCTCGCAGGCGGCGAGGGCAACAGGCTGATGCCGCTGACGGCGGACCGCGCCAAACCGGCCGTCCCCTTCGCGGGAAGCTACCGCCTGATCGACTTCGCCCTTTCCAACCTGGTGAATTCGCGCTACCTGCAGATTGTGGTCCTCACGCAGTACAAATCGCACAGCCTTGACCGACATATCTCGGAGACCTGGCGGATGTCCACGCAGCTGGGCAACTATGTTGCCTCCGTCCCCGCGCAGCAGCGCGTGGGCAAGAGCTGGTTCCTGGGCAGCGCCAACGCCATTTACCAGTCCCTGAACCTGATCCACGACTCCAACCCCGACATCGTTGTTGTGGTGGGCGCGGACCACGTGTACCGGATGGACTTCTCCCAGATGGTGGCCCAGCACGTCAACAGCGGGGCCAAGGCCACGGTCGCGGCCGTCCGCCAGCCCCTGCACATGGCGGACCAGTTCGGGGTCATCGAAGTGGACCCCAACGACCCGCAGAAGATCTCCGCCTTTGTGGAGAAGCCGGCCAGCACCCCCGGCCTCGCCGCTGATCCGTCCCAGTTCCTGGCCTCCATGGGCAACTACGTTTTCGACGCCGACGCGCTGGTCGCGGCCCTCCACGTGGACGCCGAACGGCTGGACACCAAGCACGACATGGGCGGGGACATCATTCCCTACTTCGTGAACCAGGGCGAAGCCGGCGTGTACGACTTCACCCTCAACGACATCCCGGGTTCCACGGAACGGGACCGCACCTACTGGCGCGACGTCGGCACCATCGACTCGTTCTACGACGCCCACATGGACCTCATCTCCCCGCTGCCGGTGTTTAACCTGTACAACTCCGAATGGCCCATTTACACCCGGCAGAGCATCTCCCCGCCGGCCAAGTTTGTCCGCGGCCGGGACGACACCGTGGGCACCGCACTCGACTCCATCGTCTCCAGCGGCGCGGTCATCTCCGGCGGCGTGGTGGAAGGCTCCGTCCTCTCCAACGACGTCAAGGTGGGAACCAGTGCCCGGGTCATCGATTCCGTCCTGATGGACAAGGTCACGATCGGCGAAGGCGCCGTGATCAACCGTGCCATCCTCGACAAAAACGTGAAGGTACCCGCGGGGGCAGCCATCGGCCTGGACGCCGACCTGGACCGTGCCCGCGGCTACAAGGTCACCGATTCCGGGATCACCGTCCTGGCCAAAGGCCAGTTGGTCCCGGAGCCCGGCGACGACGAGCGCCGGCTTGCCGCGGAGCACCTGGACAGGATCCCGAAGTCCGTGATGGCCGCCGCTGACAGATACCCGGATGTCCGCGGCGCCGTGGGCCGGGTGGGCGAAAACCATGCTGCCGCGGCGGCAAACGCCGCCCAGCGGTAGCGTTTTTCCCTGCCTTGCACCGGGTCCGGCAGCGCGGCACCAGCCGTGCGGCCGGCCCGGGGGCCAGGCTGTAAAATTGATCGAATGAGCTCCCCCGATCTGTCGCCCGAGGAAATCCAGGCCTGCCTGAAGGTCCTGAACACCATCCACGCCTACGACGAGGAGCACCCGGACTACATCTCGGTGCGCCGGGCCACGGGGAAAATGTTCAAGGCCGTGAAGCGGCACCGCCGTGTTTCCAAGCGGGACCTGATCTCCGAGGCCGACCGGGCCGTCATCGCATTGACCGCCACTGCCGCGCCGGACCGCATCGACGACGAAACCCGGGGCAACAAGCTGGCGCCCTCGGCCACCGGAGACGTGGCCGGCCACCTCATCAGGTCCAGGCCCTGCTACATCTGCAAAAACCACTACACCCAGGTGGACGCCTTCTACCACCAGCTGTGCCCCGAGTGCGCGGCGTTCAGTCACGGCAAGCGGGACGCGCGGACCGACCTCACCGGCAGGCGCGCCCTCCTCACCGGCGGCCGCGCCAAGATCGGCATGTACATCGCCCTGCGGCTGCTCCGCGACGGCGCCCACACCACCATCACCACCCGGTTCCCCAAGGACGCCGCCCGCCGGTTCGCTGCCATGGAGGACAGCGGCGAATGGCTGCACCGGCTGCGGATCGTGGGCATCGACCTCCGCGACCCGTCACAGGTGATGGCCCTGACCGATTCCCTCAACGAGGCCGGTCCGCTGGACATCATCATCAACAACGCGGCCCAGACCGTCCGCCGTTCAGGCAATGCC
Organism: Arthrobacter sp. ZBG10; assembly: GCF_001238605.1. Classification (NCBI taxonomy): domain Bacteria; kingdom Bacillati; phylum Actinomycetota; class Actinomycetes; order Micrococcales; family Micrococcaceae; genus Arthrobacter; species Arthrobacter sp. ZBG10. The sequence continues at coordinate 45,735 of NZ_LFQH01000070.1, forward strand.
TACAAGCCCCTGGTGGACGCCGAGGACGAGCCGTTGCCTGCTGCCCTGGAGCCCGCCAACGGTGGCCCGGAACTGCTGACCTTCGGGCACGCCCACGACAAGCACCCGCTGGCCCTTGCCGGCAGCGTGATGGAGCACCCTGTCCTGGCAGGGGACGCCATCACGTCGCTGGCGCTGTCCACGGGGTCCGCGTCGCTGGAACGCATCGCGGCAGGAACAGCCATCGACGCCGGCGGCCTGGTCCCGGACCTGGCCGGGATCAACAGCTGGACCCAGGTGGTGGACGAGGTGGATCCGCTGGAAATGCTCGAAGTCCAACTCTGCAACGTCACAGCACCGTTCCTGCTGGTCAGCAGGTTGCGGGACGCCATGCGCCGGTCCACTGCACACCGCAAATACATCGTGAACGTCTCCGCCATGGAAGGCCAGTTCTCCCGCGCCTACAAGGGTCCGGGGCACCCGCACACCAACATGGCCAAGGCGGCCCTGAACATGATGACCCGCACCAGCGCCCAGGAGCTGCTGGACTCGGACGGCATCCTGATGACCGCCGTGGACACCGGCTGGATCACGGACGAGCGGCCGCACTACACCAAGGTCCGGCTGATGGAGGAAGGCTTCCACGCTCCCCTGGACCTGGTGGACGGCGCAGCGCGGGTCTACGACCCCATCGTGATGGGCGAGGACGGCGAAGACCAGTACGGTGTTTTCCTGAAGGACTACAAGCCCAGCCCCTGGTAAGCGAACGGTCCGGCGCCCCACACGGGGGGCGCCGGACCGGTATCCCTAAGCTACCTGCGTGATCTCGACCGTGACGCTCAGCGCCGAGCCGCCGCCACCGGACAGGATGCCCTTCAGTGGCGGGACGTCGCGGTAGTCCCGGCCCCTGGCCACGGTGACGTGGAAGTCCCCGGCGGGCTTATGGTTGGTGGGGTCCCAGCTCCGCCAGGCCCCGTCCCACCATTCCAGCCAGGCGTGCGACTGCCCGGCCACTGTCTCGCCGATTCCGGCGCTGGAGCGCGGGTGCAGGTATCCGGAGACGTACCGGGCCGGGATCCCGCAGCTGCGCAGGGCACCGATGGCCAGGTGCGCCAGGTCCTGGCAGACCCCCTGGCGCTGACCCCAGGCTTCCTCCGCGTTGGTGGTCACCGCCGTCGAGCCTGACATGTACGTCATCTCGCCGCGCATCCACGCAAAAATGGCCAGCGCCGCCTCGTGCGGGTTCTTCCCCGCCACCACTGCCGGCACAATGCCCAGCACCTCGGAACCGGGCCCACTGAGCCTGGACTGCGGGAGCCAGTCGCTGTGGACGTCAAGGGTTTCCGGAGCGGACAGGACATCCCAACCCACAATGTCCGACTCGGACGGGATCTTCTCGGCGCGGTGGACCTCCACTGTGATGTTGGAGACCACCTCAAGGTGCTCGTGCGGCATCTGCATGTCGAACGCGGTGACCCGGGTGCCCCAGTAGTCGCGGTACGTGCTGACCGCGGCCTGGGTGGGCGAAACCTTGACGGTGGATTCCAGGACCACCTGCTGGGCGTCGGTGAGCGGCGTCATCCGGGCCTCGTTGTAGGACAGGGTGACGCGTTTGTTGTATTTGTAGGCCGTCCTGTGGACGATGCTGAGCCGGGTCATGAAACTTCTCCCACCCAGGCCAGTTCGTCCGCCTGATTGAAGTACTTACGGGAAATGGCGTCGGACGCCTGCGAAACGGCCTTCTGCACGCGCTCCATGTGTTCTGGCAGTTCGGACATCAGGTCATCGGTGCGGTGGAACTCGAGGAACGTGCGCGCCTGGCCCACAATGCGGCGGGCGTCGTTGATGAAGCCCACCCGCTGCGCTGACGGGTCCAGCTTCGCCAGGCATTCGTCGGCGTCCCGCAGGGCGTACACGATGGACCGTGGGAACAGCCGGTCCAGCAGCAGGAACTCGGCGGCGTGCTGGTCCCCGAACGCAGCCCGCCGGGTCCGCAGGAAGGACTCGTACGCTCCTGCACACCGGAGCATGTTCACCCAGGACATGCCCGCGGACAGGACATCGCGGGTGGACAGCATGCGGGCGGTCATGTCGGCGCGTTCCAGGGAGCGGCCCAGGACCAGGAACAGCCAGCTCTCGTCGTGGCTGACAGTGGTGTCAGCGAGCCCGCTGACCATTGCCGTGCGCTCCAGGGTCCAGTTGCAGAACCTGTAGGTGCCCACCACGTCCTTGCGGTGCTGGCTCAGCCCGTAATAGGTGGTGTTCAGGCTTTCCCACAGCCCGGAAGACACTGTTTCCCGGGCACGCCGGGCGTTCTCACGGGCGGCCCCGAGGGACCCTGCGATGGACGTGGCGCTGGTTTTGTCGTACGCCAGCGCGTGCAGGAGTTCAGGCAGGCCGAAGTCCTCACTCTGTGGCCGGGCGCCCATCACGGCCAGAAGCTCCTGGGCCACGCTGCGGCGCTCCTCCATGGGCAGGTGGTTCAACCGCTCCAGGTGCACGTCGAGGATGCGGGCGGTACCGTCGGCCCGCTCAACATAACGGCCGATCCAGAAAAGTGACTCGGCAATACGGCTAAGCATTCGTTGCAACCTCCTGCAGGCCCTGCATGGAAAAAGACGGGAAACTTCCGAAGAGCCGGTTCACTGCTGCTGCTCCGACTGGCGGTCGCGCCAGTTGCTCTCCACGGGCCACACGGACACGCGTTCGCGGACGGTGATGGCCTGCCGCGGCAGGGTTTCCACCGGGACCTGCGGCGAATCGGCAAGGACCCAGGTGTCCTTGGAGCCGCCGCCCTGGCTGGAGTTGACGATCAGGGAGCCCTCCTTGAGCGCCACCCGGGTCAGGCCGCCCGGCAAAACCCAGACGTTGTCGCCGTCGTTCACTGCGAAAGGCCTGAGGTCCACGTGCCGGGGACCGAACTTGTCCCCGCTCAGGGTAGGGACTGTCGAAAGCTGCAGGACCGGCTGGGCGATCCAGCCGCGCGGGTCGCCGATGATCCTCTGCCGCAAGGCATCCAGTTCATCCTTGGAGGCATCGGGGCCGATCACCAGGCCCTTGCCGCCCGAGCCATCCACAGGCTTCACCACAAGTTCTGCGAGGTTGTCCAGGGTGTACTCCCGGGCTTCCTTCTCCTCGAGGCGGAACGTGTCCACGTTCGCGATGATGGGCTCCTCGCTGAGGTAGTAGCGGATCAGGTCAGGAACGTAACTGTAGACCAGTTTGTCGTCCGCGACGCCGTTGCCCACGGCGTTGGCGATGGTCACCCCGCCGGCGCGTGCGGCGTTGACCAGTCCGGGGCAGCCAAGCATGGAATCGGCCCGGAACTGCAGCGGGTCCAGGAAGTCGTCGTCGATGCGTTTGTAGATGACGTCCACGCGCTGCTCACCGGCAGTGGTGCGCATGTACACGCGGTTGCCGCGGCAGATCAGGTCGCGGCCTTCCACCAGTTCCACACCCATCAACCCGGCCAGCAGGGTGTGCTCGAAGTAGGCACTGTTGAAGACGCCGGGCGTCAGGACAACAACGGTGGGATCGTCCACACCGGACGGCGCCGTTTTGCGCAGCGCGGAGAGCAGCCGGCGTGGGTATTCCTCGACGGGCCGGATCAGCTGCTGGCCGAAAGCCTCGGGCAGGCCCTTGGCCATGGCGCGGCGGTTTTCGAGGACGTAGCTGACGCCGGACGGGACGCGGACGTTGTCCTCCAGCACCCGGAACGTACCGGCGGCGTCGCGGACCACGTCAATGCCGGAAATGTGCACCCGGACGCCGCCGGCGGGTTCGAAGCCCTGGACCTGGCGGTGGAAGTGGGCGCTGGTGGTGACCAGCTGGCGGGGAATGACACCGTCCGCCACAACAGTCATCTTGTCGTAGACGTCGTTGAGGAAGGCCTCCAGGGCGCGCACACGCTGCGCGACGCCCCGTTCCAGGACGTCCCACTCGGCGGCGGGAATGACGCGGGGAACGATGTCGAGCGGGAAGGGCCGCTCCTCCCCCGCGAAATCGAACGTGACACCGCGGTCCAGGAAGGTGCGCGCCATCGAGTCCGCGCGGGCGCTGACATCAGCCAGGGAAAGTTTCCGCAGGGCGTCCGCCACCTGCCCGTAGGAGTCCCGTGCCTGCTGCCCGGGAGCGAACATCTCGTCGTAGGCTCCGGACCGGCCTGCGGCCTGGGAGTAATCCTGGAATAGGTCTGACATGTCCAATAGCCAACCACCTTTTTGTTTCGAATTCATTACTGTGGCCCATTCTGGCGTGTTGGTGGGGCTGTGTGGGTTCGTGGATTCCGGAGGTTTTCCGGCACAGTAGGTGAGTGCCAGCGAGCAGAAGCCGTTTTCGACCCCCACCGGGGAGCCCCCGTCGTGCCCGCCGGCTGCTTCCCGGGCTCGCCGCCGCTGCTGTAGCCCTGGCGGTGGCCTTCCTGGTCCACGGGCTGGTCCCGGTCCTGCCCGCAATGACCCTGGCCGTGGTGCTGGGCGTCCTCACCGCCAACCTTCCTTGGGCGGGCGCCTTTACTGCCGGGCGCGGCAGGCCGGGACTCGACTTCGCCGGCAAGCACCTGATGCGTGGCGGGATTGTGGTCCTGGGCCTGAAGGTCAGCGTGATGGACGTGCTGGGACTCGGCTGGCTGGCGCTGGTCCTGATCACCGGCGTTGTGGCTGCCAGCTTCGGCGGCACGTACCTGATCTCGAGGCTGTTCCGGCTGCCGCCGGTCACGGCCCTGCTGGTGGCCACCGGATTCTCGATCTGCGGTGCCTCCGCAATTGGTGCCATGGCCGCCGTGCGCCGCATCAAGCACGTGGACACCGTCCTGCCGGTGGCCCTGGTGACCCTCTGCGGCACGCTTGCCATCGGCGCCCTCCCGCTGCTGATCCATCCGCTCCAGCTCACCGCCCCGGTCTTCGGCGCCTGGACCGGCGCCTCCGTCCACGACGTCGGACAAGTGGTGGCCACGGCGCAAACGGCCGGCACGGCGGCACTTGGGATCGCCGTTGTCGTAAAACTCACCCGCGTGCTGCTGCTGGCCCCGGTGGTGGCCATCGCCGGGGCCCACCAGCGGCTGGCGCGGCAGCCTGACGACAGCCCGGAAAGCGGGCAGGTGCGTCCTCCTGTGATCCCGCTGTTTGTCCTCGGTTTCATCGCCATGGTGGGGCTGCGGTCCACGGACTGGCTGTCCGACGGCTGGCTGGAGGCAGGGGCGGTGCTGCAGGACATCCTGCTCGGGGCCGCACTGTTCGGCCTCGGCTCTGCTGTCCGCATCCGGGCGCTGCTCCTGACCGGCGGCCGGGCGCTCCTGGCCGCCCTCGCGTCGTGGCTGCTGATTGCCGTGCTGGGCCTGGGCGCCGCCGTCCTGATTGCCGGCTGATCCGGACCGACGGCCCCATGATTAGATAGCTGGGTGTCACATGAGAATCTGCAGCGCGATGAAGCCGCCCACCGTTCAGCCCTGATCAGCACCACCAGCTACGACGTCGCACTGGACGTCAGGCAGGCGGCGGATCCGGATGTTGCCGGCTACCGCACCCAAAGCACCATCACCTTCTCCGCCGCAGAGCCGGGCAGTTCAACGTTCCTGGACTTCATCGGCGAGGTGCACAGCGTCCTGCTCAACGGCGTGGAACTTCCCGCCGGGGTGGCGGACGGCGCCCGCATCAGGCTGGAGAACCTCCAGGCGGAAAACCAGGTGGTGGTCACGGCCACGGCGCTGTACAGCAGGTCCGGCGAGGGAATGCACCGCTTTGTGGACCCGGCAGACGGCCAGTGCTACCTCTACACGCAGTACGAGCCGGCCGACGCGCGCCGGGTGTTTGCCAACTTCGAACAGCCGGACCTCAAAGCGGCGTTTACGTTCCACGTCACGGCGCCTGCTGACTGGCAGGTGGCCTCGAACGGCGTCGAAACGGCCCGCACCGTCCTTGGCGATGACCCGGCTGCTGCCCGCTGGGACTTTGCCACCACCGAACGGATGTCCACCTACATCACCACCGTGCTGGCCGGACCCTATTTCAAGGCTGAGGACCGCTGGCAGGCCACGCTGGCGGACGGCACGGCCATGGACGTCCCGCTGGCCCTGTACTGCCGGGCCTCGATGGCGGCGTCGTTCGATGCTGATGCGCTCTTTACGCTGACCAAAAACGGCCTGGACTTCTTCAACCGGCTCTTCGACTTCCCTTACCCGTGGGGTAAGTACGACCAGGCCTTTGTGCCCGAATACAACCTCGGCGCCATGGAAAACCCGGGCCTGGTGACGTTCACGGAAAGCTATGTCTTCACGTCGCGGGCCACGGACTCGCAGTACCAGGCCCGGGCCAACACGCTGATGCATGAGATGGCGCACATGTGGTTCGGGGACCTGGTGACCATGCAGTGGTGGAACGACCTGTGGCTCAAGGAGTCCTTTGCCGATTACATGGGCACCCTCGGTGTTGACCGGGCCACCGATTGGGACTCCGCCTGGGTCAACTTCGCCAACAAGCGCAAGGCGTGGGCTTATGTGCAGGACCAGCTGCCCACTACGCACCCGATCGTGGCGGACATCCCGGACCTCGAAGCCGCCAAGCAGAACTTCGACGGCATCACTTACGCCAAGGGCGCTTCGGTCCTGAAGCAACTGGTGGCGTACGTGGGCTTTGACGCCTTTATTGCGGGTTCCCGTGCTTACTTCCGCGAGCACGCCTACGGCAACACCACGTTGGCTGACCTCCTGGCGGCGCTCAGCGCAGCCTCCGGCCGTGACCTGGCCGGCTGGGCACAGCAGTGGTTGCAGACCTCCGGGATCTCCACCCTGGAGCTGGAGATGTCCGCTGCGACAACGGATCAGGTGCTCGGTGCCGTCAGCGTGCGCCAGGACGCCACGGACCCCGTCACGGGCCTGTCCGTCCCCCGTCCGCACCGGCTCCGGCTGGGGCTCTACAACTTCGACGGTGACGCCCTGGTGCGTACCGGAAGTGTGGAAACCGACATCGCCGGTGACCTGACGGCCGTCCCCGAACTCAGCGGCCAGGCACGGCCCGCCCTGCTGCTGCCCAATGACGACGACCTGACCTACGCCAAGGTCCGCCTGGACCCGCAGTCGCTCGCCACCGTCCTGGCGTCCCTGGACCGGATCGCTGATCCCATGGCCCGGGCGCTGTGCTGGACGGCGTTGTGGAACTCGGCCCGGGACGGCGAAAGCCCGGCGCTCCGCTACATCGACGCCGTGGCGTCGTTTGGCCCCGCGGAGACGGGGATCGGCGTCCTGCTGAACATCCTCGACAACGCCAGTGCCGCCGTCGAACGCTACACACCCGCCGCTGAAAGGGACGCTGCCCGGTCCTCGTTCCTGGCCACCGCCGCTGCGGAGCTGGACCGGGCTGCTCCCGGCTCGGACCAGCAGCTGGCCTGGGCACGCACGGTGGGAACCCTCAGCCGGACCGACGATGCCCTGCGGGGCCGGCTCGCCGGACTCCTGGACGGCACCGCACCGGCTCCCGGCCTGGCCGTGGACCCCGAACTGCGCTGGCATCTGTTGCTGGCCCTGGCCGCGCAGGGCAACGCCACGGAGGCGGAGCTGGCCGCCGAACTGGCCCGGGACACCACCGCGTCCGGGCGCGCGGGCCACGCCGCGGCCATGGCGGCCCGCCCGGATGCCGCCGTCAAGGCCGCAGCCTGGGCCGCGGCAGTGGAGGGCGAGGAGCTGTCCAACCAACTCCTCAGCGCCACCATCAGCGGCTTCACCACGGCGCCGGCCCACCTGCTGGCTCCTTATGTGGAGCGGTACTTCGACTGCCTGCGGGGCGTGTGGGCCGGTCGCAGCATCGAGATTGCCAGCCGGATTGTAAGGGGCCTGTATCCGTCCGCGCAGGACCTGGCGCCTGGTACGGAGCCGGCGGAGCACCCGGTGCTGCGCCGCACCGACAGCTGGCTCGAAGCCAACGCCGATGCGCCCCGCGCCCTGCGCCGGATCATCATCGAACAGCGCAGCCACCTGCTGCGGGCCCTCACGGCGCAGGCGGCCTGAACCAACCTGCGCAGCGAACCCGGGCCTGGGGGCGCTCAGGGGACCCGGTGGAGCCATTCGTCGGTGCCAAAGCGCTGCTCCACCCGCTCGCGGGCCGTGGTGAGCTCCGCTGGGGTGAGCTCCGCCGGGGTAGCGCCGTACCTTTCGGCGAACACCTCCGTCATGGCCGCGATGATGGCGGTACGGGACAGGCCCGTCTGGCGGCGGAGCGGGTCCACGCGCTTCTTGGCGCTGCGGGTTCCCTTGTCGGACAGCTTTTCCTTGCCGATCCGCAGGACCTCCACCATTTTGTCCGCGTCGATGTCATAGCTCATGGTCACGTGGTGGAGCATGCCGCCGTTGGCCAGCCGCTTCTGGGCCGCGCCGCCGATCTTGCCCTGGTCGGTGGTGATGTCATTCAGCGGCACGTAGTAGGCGCTGATGCCGATCTTCTCCAGGGCCGCCATGACCCAGGCATCCAGGAAGGGGTAGGAGTCGGCGAAGCTCAGGCCGTCCACCAGGGTCTGCGGGACGTACAGCGAGTAGGTGATGCAGTTGCCGGCCTCCATAAACATCGCTCCCCCGCCGCTGATCCGCCGGACCACCTTGATGCCGTGCCGCGCCACGCCGTCCGGGTCCACTTCATTCCGGACCGACTGGAAGCTGCCGATCACCACAGAGGGTTCCTCCCAATCCCAGAAACGCAGGGTGGGGTTGCGGCGGCCGGCGCCTACTTCCTCGGTGAGGACATCGTCCAGGGCAACGTTGATCTCGGTGGGCAGCACGGTGGGGGCAATAACGTCCCAGTGGTGGTCCTGCCAGGACGTGGCTTTCGCGAGGGCCCGGCGGACGGTGATGGCCACGGCGTCCGCGGTGAAGCCGAACAGGACTGCGGCGGCGGGCAGCGCGGCCGTCACGGCCGCGGCGAGGTCAGCGGCCGGCGTCGTCTCCGGCAATCCGGTGAGTGCCCTGTTGATGTCCAGGAGGGCCTCATCCGGCTCCAGGAAAAAGTCGCCGCTGACGGAGACGTCGGCCAGCGCACCGTCAACCACGGCCAGGTCAACCACCACGAGTTTGCCGCCCGGCACTTTGTACTCGCCGTGCCTGCTCCGGGCGTCGGCAGGGTCGTTGGCTGAAAGCTGTTCGGAGGTCATGGTTCCATCCTGCCCCAGGGAAGAGGTGGCCCGCCAACGCAGAACGCCCGCACCGTTTCCGGTGCGGGCGTTCTGGGAACTGCTGGGGCGAAGGGTTACTTCTTGCCGCCGAAGCCCTTGAAGCGTGCGTTGAAGCGCTCGACGCGGCCGGCCGAGTCCATGATGCGCTGCTTGCCCGTGTAGAACGGGTGGGACTCGGAGGAGATTTCGACGTCGATGACCGGGTAGGTGTTGCCGTCTTCCCACTCGATGGTCTTCTTGGAGCCAACGGTGGACTTGGTCAGGAACTTAACGCCGGAAGCCAGGTCGTTGAAAACAACTGCTTCGTACTTCGGGTGGGTGTTCGACTTCATAATGGGGCCTTTGTTCAACGCAACTGGATTTTGCCAGATGCCAGGTATGAATGGGATGGCTGGCCGTTGCTGCAGCAGAAAGCTGGCATGGCAGGACAACCAGCTACCCATCATAGCGGAAGGCGCCGCGTACTGACGAACGCGCCGCGGCGGTCAGGGCCGCGCCCGGAGCTCCCAGAAAGCCACCGCGGACGCCGCCGCCACGTTCAACGAATCAACGCCCCGCCGCATCGGGATCTTCACGGCAAGATCCACGGCTGCCAGGGTTTCCGGGCTCATGCCGGCACCCTCCGTTCCCAGGACCAGCGCCAGCTTGTCCGGGTTCCGGGCCGCCACCGCGTCCACGTCCTCGGCGTCCGCCGTCAGTTCCAGGGCCGCCACGGTGAAACCGTGCTCCTTGAGCACTGCCAGGTCGCCGGGCCAGTCCGCCAGCCGCGCCCAGGGCACCTGGAAGACGGTACCCATGCTGACCCGGACGCTGCGGCGGTACAGGGGGTCCCCGCACCGTGGCGAAACGAGGACGGCGTCCAGGTCCAGGGCCGCCGCTGAACGGAAGATGGCGCCGACGTTGGTGTGGTCCACGATGTCTTCCAGGACCGCCACCCGGCGGGCGCCGGCGAGGATGGTGGCCAACGGCACCGGCGCGGGCCGCTGCATGGCGGCCATGGCCCCCCGGTGCAGGTGGAATCCGGTGATCTCCTCCAGCACAGCGGCAGTGCCGATGAAGGCCGGCACGTCCGGGTGGGCGGCCAGGACGTCCTGGAGATCCGCCAGCCACTTTTCGGCCAGGAAAAAGGACCTCGGCCGGTGGCCTGCTGCCAACGCGCGGCGCAGCACCCGGGAGGACTCGGCGATGTACATGCCTTCTGCGGGCTCCCGGAGCTTGCGCAGGTGCACGTCGGTGAGCTGGGTGTAGTCGGAGACGCGCGGGTCTTCGGCGGTCTCGAGGTAGTGGAGGGTCACGGGGTGATTATTTCAGCAGGTTGGCGACCATAAAGCCCAGGGCCACCAGGCCCAGGACGAAGATCACGCCGCGGAGCACTGCGGGCTTCAGTTTCCGGCCCACTTTCGCGCCCACCAGTCCACCCACCGTGGAGGTGACGGCGATCAGAAGGACCACCAGCCAGTGGATCCGGTCAAAGGCGAAGAGCAGGTAGGACAGGGCAGCCACCAGGTTCACGCCGAGCACCAGGACATTTTTCATGGCGTTGGCGTTCTGGATGGTGCCCTTGAGGAAGACCCCCAGGATGCCCACCAGGAGGATGCCCTGGGCGGCCACAAAGTAGCCGCCGTACACCCCGGCCAGGAACACCAGCACCACCAGGAGCAGGCCGTGCCGTTTGTCCCGGACCGCCTGTTCCGGATCGGACTCGCGGTTGCGGACCCATGCCTGCAGCCGGGGCTGGAACACCACCATCAGGAGCGCGAGGACCAGCAGCACCGGCGCCACGTAGTGGAACACCTGTTCGGGGAGGTGCAGCAGCAGCCATGCGCCGGAGATGCCGCCCAGCAGGGACGCCGGCAGGAGCTTAAGCAGCTGCCGGCCGCGGCCCCTGAGTTCGCGGCGGTAGCCGAACGCACCGGCCGCCGTGCCGAACACCAGGCCCATGGCATTGGACATCGACGCCACCACCGGGGTCACGCCCAGTGCAATAAGCACCGGGAACGTCACCAGCGTGCCGGAGCCCACCACCGCGTTGATGGTGCCGGCCCAGAGCCCGGCGATGGACACAAAGATGCTGCTGAGGAGGTCCACGCCGCAGGCTCCGGGGTCAGCGGCGGGCGACGGCGGCGTACCGGCCGGCGTTGACGCTCACGTCGAGGTCCAGGCCGAAGGTCCGGCTCAGGTTCGCACCGGTCAGTACCTCTTCGATGGGGCCTGAGGCCACCACTCCCGCATCGCGGAGCAGCATGGCGTGCGTGAAGCCGGGCGGGACTTCCTCGAGGTGGTGTGTGACCAGGATCATGGCCGGGGCCGCCTCATCGCGGGCCAGTTGGCTGAGCCGGTGGACCAGGTCCTCGCGGCCGCCGAGGTCCAGGCCAGCTCCTGGCTCATCCAGGAGCAGCAGTTCGGGATCCGTCATGAGGGCGCGGGCGATCTGGACCCGCTTCCGTTCACCCTCGGACAGGGACACGAAACGGCGGTTGAGCATCGGGCCCATGCCCCATTCGTTCAGGAGCCGGAAGGCCCGCCGTTCGTCGTCCTTCTCGTAGCCTTCACGCCAGCGGCCGGTCACGCCATAGGCGGCGGTGACCACCACGTTCAGGACGGTTTCATCCCCGGGGATCTGGTTGGCCAGCGCGGCTGAGGAAAGGCCGATGCGGGGCCGGAGTTCAAAGACGTCCACAGCGCCCAGGACCTCGTCCAGAATGCCGGCGGTGCCGCTGCTGGGGTGCAGCCTGGCCGCGGCGATCTGGAGCAGCGTGGTCTTGCCGGCGCCGTTGGGTCCCAGGATGACCCACCGCTCACCCTCCTTGACCTGCCAGTCCACCTTGTCCAGGAGCGTCTTGGCTCCACGCACAACGCTGACGGCGGCCAATTCAAGAACATCACTCATAGGAATAGACACTAGGACAAATAAGAGGCGGACTGCTAACCGGTGCGCACCGGCGCAGCGGGCCGCTGCCGCTCGCTAAGATTGCAGGCATGACTTCGAACGTAACCGCCGTCAGCTATGGCCGGAATATGACCGCTGAAGCACTGGACCGGCTGGGGTCCGTCCTTACCGCCGCCGGTGTTTCCCCGCAGCCCGGAACCACGTCCGGGGACGCCCGTTACCAGGTCCACATTGCCGATCTTTCCCTGCCGGACGCCACCGCCGCCGGGCTGGCCGGCCTGCGCCGGGCCGTGGCGGATGCGGCCATCCCGGGAGTTGACACCGCACTGGTTCCGGCCGGCCTCCGGGCCGCCGGCCGGAAGCTGCTGATCATGGATGTTGACTCCACCCTCATCCAGCAGGAAGTCATCGAACTCCTGGCAGCGTACGCCGGCAAGCGCGAGGAGGTGGCTGCCGTGACGGAAGCCGCCATGCGCGGCGAGCTCGACTTCGCCCAAAGCCTGCATGCCCGGGTGGCGGTCCTCGCCGGGCTGCCGGCCGACGTCGTCACTTCCGTCCGGCATGAGGTGAAACTCAGTGAGGGGGCCGCGGAACTCGTTGCAGCGTTCAAGGCCGCAGGCCATGTGGTGGCGGTGGTCTCCGGCGGCTTCAACCAGATCCTGGCGCCGATCGCGGCCGACCTGGGCCTGGACTACTGGCAGGCCAACGAGCTGGAAATTGTGGACGGCGCGCTGACCGGGAAGGTCCTGGGCGCCGTGGTGGACCGGGCGGCCAAGGAGAAGTACCTGCGGGAGTGGGCTGCTGCCGAGGGCATCGCCCTGGAGCACACGGTGGCGGTGGGTGACGGCGCCAACGACCTGGACATGCTGGGTGCGGCCGGAATCGGGGTGGCGTTCAACGCCAAGCCGGCCGTCCGCGCCGTGGCCGACGCCGCCGTCAACATGCCGTACCTGGACGCCGTCCGCCACGTCGCGGGCGTCTGACCCTTAACCGCGAGATGGCACTTCGCGGCAATGTCCGGGAGGATCATTGCCGCGAAGTGCCATCTCGCGGAGGGGCAGGAAAGGCTAGCTTGCAGGCCCGCTCTTGCCGAAGTAGTCGGCGCCGCCGGCGTATTCGGTGTGGCCGGGTTCGACGTCGGCCGTGGCCATGCCCGCAACGACCTCGGCGAACTCCTCGACGGAGTACAGCTTTCCGGCTTCCGCCCGGCGTGCCTCGATGGCACCCGGGGTGGAGCGGTCCAGCAGTGTGGCCGTGACTGTTCCCTCGATCATGTCGCCGGAGACCACCACCAGGGTGATGCCCTTCTCAGCCAGTCCGGGGACCAGTTCGCGCAGTGCGTCCTCGCCGGCACGCTTGCTGCGGGCCACCCCTTCGTAAGCGGGCATGGTGGGGACAGTGTTGATGAAGTGGGCCTGGTGGCTGGTGACAAACACCACACGGGAGCCTTCGTTCATCAGCGGCACTGCCGCGTTGAGCATGTTCACCTGCGCGTCGCGGTTCAGCCGCAGCGCGTAATCCTCGCCCATGCCGGCCTCCATGCCGCCGGAAGCGTTCAGCACCAGGATGTCCAGGGTGCCGAAGTTTTCCATTGCGGCGCTGGCCAGCGCGTGCACACCCTCCTCGGTGGTGAGGTCGGCGCCAACGGCCACGGCGCGGCCGCCGGCTGCTTCGATGCCTGCAACCACCTTGTTGGCGCGCGGCGCCTTCTGGCGGTAGTTGACCACAACGGCGGCGCCCTCGCCGGCGAGTATTTTGGCGACGTCAGCGCCGATGCCGCGGGAAGATCCGGTGACGATCGCGGTTTTGTTGTCCAGCAGTCCCATGGGGCTCCTTTTGTTTGAAACGTCTAAATTGCTCTCGGCCTGCCATCCATCATGCCAGCGGTCAGGACCGATTCCCTTGTCCGACCCCTCCAAAGAAGGCCAGTACGGCTAGTTGCCCGTCAGTGCCCCATGCCCAGGCCGCCATCAACGGGGATAACGGCACCGGAGATGTAGGCGGCCTCATCGCTGGAGATCCAGCGAACCACGCTGGCCACCTCTGAGGCCTCGGCGAAGCGGCGGGCAGGGATGCTGGCCAGGTAATCCTTCTGGGTCGCCTCGGGCAGTTCGGCGGTCATGTCCGTGTTGATGAAGCCGGGGGCCACCACGTTGGCGGTGATGCCGCGGGAGCCCAGCTCGCGGGTCAGCGACCGGGCGATGCCCACCAGTCCTGCCTTGGACGCGGAGTAGTTGATCTGGCCCGGAGCGCCGTAGAGGCCGGACACCGAGGAAATCAGCACCACGCGGCCCTTGCGGAGCCGGATCATGCCCTTGGAGGCGCGTTTGATGACCCGGAACGCGCCCGTGAGGTTGGTGTCGATGACGGACGTGAAATCGTCTTCGCTCATCCGCAGCAACAGGGTGTCCTTGGTGATCCCGGCGTTGGCCACCAGGACCTCAACGGGGCCGTGCGCTGCCTCGACCTCGGCGAAGGCCGCGTCCACGGAGGCTTCGTCGGTGACGTCGGCCTTCACGCCCAGGATCCCTGCGGGCAGCGTGGATTCGCTGCGGTAGGTCACGGCAACCTTGTCGCCGTTGGCCAGGAAGGATTCCGCGATAGCCAGGCCGATCCCCCGGTTGCCGCCGGTGATCAGGACGCTGCGGGGGGCGGGAACTGCTTCAGTCATGAAGGATCTCCAGGAATTCTGCGGCGCTCCGCCGCTGTAGGAAGGGTGATTTGGCTGAAACCGATCTTAGCGCCCGGCCCGGCCGGCGTTTGGGTGCCACTGCCGATGGTGAGAGAATTGAGGGAAGCCTTTGGAGCGTGATCTGCCACCATGACCCTTGAAAACCATGCGGGACAACCCGTGCCCGGAGAACCGGGCCGGTTTTCCGGCGATGCGGAAGTGCACAGCATCACAGAGGCAGGCGGCGCCCACTCCGAGGCCATCCGGCAACGCATGATCAAGTACGCGGTGGCCATGGGCATCCGCATGGTCTGTTTGGTCCTGATCTTTGTGGTGGATGGCTGGTTCAAGATCATTCCCATCGCGGGCGCGGTCTTCCTTCCCTGGTTCGCCGTGATCATCGCCAACGGTGATGACACCGCCGCAGGCCACAGCGATTCGCTGATCGACGCGGCGCCGCTGGCCGAACTGGACAGCCCGTTGGCCGGCCCCGCGGAACCGCCGGCAGGCAGCGAAGTCCTGCAGGGAGAACTGGTGGAAGACACCGACGACGACAACCCGGAAGAGGGCCGCCGACCTTGAGTATCTTCGACCTGGCAGCGGGGCTGCCACCAGCTTCCGCCGGCCCCGGCGCGGTCTGTTCCCGCAAGGCCTGCCGTGCGCAGGCGTCGTGGCAACTGCTGTGGAACAACCCGAAAATACACCCGCCGGAGCGCCGCAAGACCTGGCTGGCCTGCGCCGAGCACCGCGGCTGGCTGGAGGACTACCTCCAGACCCGCGGGCTGTGGAAGGAAACCATCCCGATGCCGGCCGCACCCACCACCGGCCCCATGGAGCATGAGCGCTGAATGTACCGTTTCCTTTTTTCCAGCAAATGGCTGGGCTACCTTCTGCTGGCTGCGGTCTTCGCCACCGCCTGCGTGTTCCTTGGCCGCTGGCAGATGGACCGTCGCGCCGAGACGCTCGCGGAAATCAACCGGGTGGTGACCAACTACTCCGCCACACCCGTCCCCTTTGCTGACGTCCGGGACCAGTTCACCAGCCTCGATCCCGCCCGGGAATGGACGCAGGTGACGCTCACCGGGACCTACGACGTGGCCGGGCAGCGGATTGTCCGGAACCGGCCGCTCAACGGCCAGCCCGGCTACGAAGTGGTGGTCCCGCTCCGGCTGTCAACAGGTGAAACGGTGGTGGTTGACCGGGGCTGGCTGCCCATCGGCAACAAAAACCCCGGCAGCCCCGATTCGATCCCGGCGCCCCCGTCCGGTGAGGTGAGCGCCGTCGTGCGCCTTAAGCATCCCGAACCCGAACTCCAGCGGGGCGCTCCCGCCGGGCAGTTGGCGTCCATTGACCTGAACGCCTACGAGGGGCAGCTGGAGTACCCGCTGCTGACGGGCGCGTACGGCCAGCTCGCCACGGAGACGCCGGCCAGCGCCGAGATGCCGTTCCCGTTCCCCAAGCCGGCCACGGAAGAGGGCACGCACCTTTCCTACTCGCTGCAGTGGTTCGCCTTCGGCGTCCTGATGTTTGTGGGGTTCGGGTACGCCGCCCGCCAGCAGGCCCGCAACGCGGCCATCGATGCCGAGGAGGATGCCGCGGCGGAAGCTGACGGGCCGGTCGATTCCGGCAGCCCCGTACACGCCGGCGCAGCTGCAGCCCGGCGCCGGCCCCCGGCGGCGCGGAAGCGGAAGCACCCCACCGCGGAGGAAGCGGAAGACGCACTCCTGGACGCGCAAGGATACTGAAAAGGTCCGCCACAATTGTGGCGGACCTTCTCAACCGGCAGTGTTCACACCGGGCGGATCACGCCAGGGTGATCAGGTCCAGGTAGTCTTCGTTCCAGTGGTCCTCGACGCCGTCCGGCAGCAGGACAACACGCTCCGGATTGAGGGCCTCGACGGCCCCCTCATCGTGGCTGACCAGGACGACGGCGCCGCTGTAGTTCTTGAGGGCCCCCAGGATCTCGGCGCGGCTGGCCGGGTCCAGGTTGTTGGTGGGCTCGTCCAGGAGCAGTACGTTGGCGCTGGAGGCCACGATGGTGGCCAGCGCCAGGCGGGTCTTCTCGCCGCCGGACAGCACACCGGCGGGCTTGTCCACGTCATCTCCGGAGAACAGGAACGAACCGAGGATGCCGCGCACCTCCGCATCCTTCATGTCCGGGGCCGAGGAACGCATGTTTTCAAGGACCGTACGGTCCACGTCCAGGGTTTCGTGTTCCTGGGCGTAGTAGCCCACCTTGAGGCCGTGGCCGGCGATCACATCACCGGTGTCCGGCTTGTCGACACCGGCGAGCATCCGCAGCAGGGTGGTTTTGCCGGCACCGTTGAGGCCCAGGATGACCACCTTGGAGCCGCGGTCGATCGCCAGGTCCACGTCGGTGAAGATTTCCAGTGACCCGTAAGACTTGCTGAGGCCCTCCGCGGTGAGCGGGGTACGGCCGCAGGGTGACGGGTCCGGGAACCGGAGCGCTGCCACGCGGTCGTTCTCGCGGACTGCTTCCAGGCCGCTGAGCAGCCGTTCGGCTCGTTTGGCCATGTTCTGGGCAGCGACGGCCTTGGTGGCCTTTGCGCGCATCTTGTTGGCCTGGTCAAAGAGGACCTGGGCCTTCTTTTCGGCGTTGGCACGCTCGCGCTTGCGTGCCCGCTCGTCGGTTTCGCGCTGGGTGAGGTACCGCTTCCAGTCCATGTTGTAGAAGTCGATCTGAGCCCGGTTGGCATCCAGCAGGAACACCTTGTTAACCGTGGCTTCAAGCAGTTCGGTGTCGTGGCTGATCACGATCAGGCCGCCCTGGTGGTTCTTCAGGAAGTCACGCAGCCAGGCGATGGAGTCGGCGTCCAGGTGGTTGGTGGGTTCGTCAAGGAGCATGGTTTCGGCATCCGAGTAGAGGATGCGGGCCAACTCCACACGGCGGCGCTGGCCACCGGACAAGGTCTTGAGGGGCTGGTTCAGGAGCCGGTCCGGCAGGGCAAGGTTGGAGCAGATCGCTGCGGCCTCGGCTTCGGCGGCGTACCCGCCGGCGGCCAGGAACTCGGATTCGAGCCGGTCGTAGCGGTTCATGGCCTTGCGCTGGACCGCGGCGTCGTCGCTGGCCATTTCCTCGTGGGCGAGGCGGAGCTTGCTGACGGCGATATCCAGGCCGCGGACGGACAGGATCCGGTCCCGTGCCAGCTGTTCCATGTCCGGGGTGCGCGGGTCCTGCGGCAGGTAGCCGATCTCCCCCGTGCGGGTGACTTTGCCGGCAGCAGGCAGGCCCTCGCCGGCCAGGACCCGGGTCAGCGTGGTTTTGCCGGCACCGTTGCGGCCCACCAGGCCGATTTTGTCGCCCTTGTCGATCCGGAAGCTCACCTGGTCCATGAGGAGCCGTGCACCGGCACGCAGTTCAAGATCCTGGACAGTAATCACAGCAGGTAAGGCCTTTCACAACAGGGGAACGCCGCAGCCCGCTTCATCGGATCCGGAGCGGGCGGGGCAGAGTGGCCGGAGAACGGCCCACCCAAGTCTACCGTCCATGGCTTCAGCGCATAACCGCCGGGGACGGTGCCGTCCATCACCGCACCCGCTGACGGCCTTTGTTTCCACTCTCAGGTTGCCGGCTCCGGCTTTAGTAGGACCCCTACAAAATCCGGCCACCGCAGCCCCGGTAGCGTCGGCGGTACGAATTGACCTGCTTGTCCAACCCCGACAGGACCCCCATGAGCAACACCGCACCCTCCCCCACCAAGACCCACACCCCGGGCCGGACCCGCTGGAACGCCACGGACCTGGGCCTGATCGCCGTCTTCGCCGCGCTGGTGGCCGCCGCGGCGCTCGCGCCCGCCCTGGCCATTACGGGAATCGGCGTCCCCATCACTTTCCAAACCCTGGCAGTGATGCTGACCGGCCTGGTGCTGGGCCCGGCCCGGGCGTTTGCCGCCGTCGGCCTTTACGTCCTCCTGGGCCTTGCCGGCCTGCCCATTTTCAGCCTGGGCCGCAGCGGCCTGGCGGTCCTGGCTGGCCCCTCCGCCGGGTACATCATCGCCTTCCCCATCGCCGCGGCTGTTGTTGGCTGGCTGGCCACCTTGGTGATCCGCAGGACCACCAAGGCCCGCACGCTGTGGTTCTTCGCCTCCGCCTTGCTGACCAGCGCCGTGGTGGTCCACTCGCTGGGTGTGGCCGGCATTGCCATCACCACCAAGGCCACCCTGGGCCAGGCATTCCTCAGTGACGCCGTGTTTTACCCGGGAGACATTGTCAAGAACATCCTTGCCGCCGGTATCGCCGTCGCCCTGCACCGCGCCTTCCCGGACATCCTGGTGCGGCGTGCCAAGCGCACCGCCCGGCCCGTTGCCGCGTAGCCGCGCCGGATGCCCAAGGTAACGTTCGACGGCGTCTCCGTAGCCGTCGCGGTGGATCACCTGCCGGAGCCCAAGGTGCTGCTGCAGGATGTCAGCCTGGAGCTCACCGAGGCGCGCGTTGGCGTGATCGGTGCGAACGGCTCGGGAAAGTCCACGCTCCTGCGCCTGGTCAACGGGCTGGTGCAGCCCAGCGAAGGCCACGTCGCGGTGGACGGGCAGGACACCGTCCGTGCTGTCCGGTCCGTCCGGCGGGCCGTGGGTTTTGTTTTTACCGACCCGCTGTCCCAACTGGTGATGCCCACGGGACGCGAGGACGTGGAACTGTCCCTGCGGCGGACAGCCCGCAACGGTGCCGAACGGCGCCGCCTGGCCGACGCGGCACTGGACCGGTTCGGGTTGCTGCCCCTGGCAGACCAAAGCATCTACGAGCTTTCGGGCGGCGAACGGCAGCTCCTGGCCCTGGCGGCAGTGCTGGCAGTGGACCCCGCCGTGTTGGTGCTGGATGAACCGTCAACGCTGCTTGACCTGCGGAACAGGGAACTGCTGCGCCGGACCCTGACCGGGCTGGACCAGCAGATCATTATGTCCACCCATGACCTGGACCTGGTCCTCGGGATGGACAGGGTGCTGGTCATCGACCAGGGCGCAGTGGTGTTTGACGGCCAGGCCGCAACCGCTGTCGCCTTCTACCGGGAACTGTGCCTGGCCGGCCTCGAAACTCCAGGGCCAGGTCCGCGGTGAAGGACCACGGTTTCCTTCTGGTCACCTACGCGCCAGGCACCTCACTGGTCCACCGCACGCCGCTGGCCGTGAAATTCCTGCTGGTCTTCGCCTGCGGCGTTGCCTCCTTCGTGGTGGCGGACTGGCGCTGGTCTGCGGTCGCCCTGGCGGCCCTTGCCGCATTGTTCCTGCTGTCCGGCGCCGGTTTCCGGCGGTTATGGCGCGCGGTCCGGGCCCTGGTGCCGGTGCTGCTGGTGATCGGGTTGTTCCAGGGTTGGCAGCTGGGTGCGCCAACGGCCGCCCGGATTGTCGTGAACATCCTGGTCTGCGTGGTGGCCGCGTCCATCCTCACCGTGTCCACGCCGGTCCAGCGCCTGTTGGACGGGGTGGTGGCGGCTGTCCGTCCGCTGCAGCGGTTCGGCGCCGACCCGGAACGGTTCGCCCTGACCATCGGCATTATGCTCCGCAGCATTCCGTATATCGCGGGCACCTTCGCCGATGTCCGCGATTCCGCCAAAGCACGCGGCCTGGAACGCAATCCCCGCGCCCTAGTCCTGCCCGTCTTCATCAGCTCGGTGGCTTACGCGCGCCGGACCGGCGAGGCGCTGGCCGCCCGCGGGCTGGGCGACGCGGAAGACTGACTCGGCCCGGCTCAGTCGCGGCTGATCCGCTCGTAGCGGAGGAGCGCGGCCGTGCCCATCCCCCCGGCCATGCTGATCAGGGCCAGCGCCAGGGTGCCGGCCACCCCCTGCGCGCGCGCCTGTGCCAGCAACCGGGTGACCAGGACGGCCCCGGACGCTCCATAGGCATGCCCCAGGGCCAGGGCGCCGCCGTCGGCATTAGCCAGCTCCGGGGCAATGCCCAGCAGGTCCAGGCAGGCCAGCGTCTGAGCGGCGAAGGCCTCATTGAACTCCACCAGGTCCACCTCTGCTGCTGCCAGGCCGGCCGCCGCCAGGATGCTGCGTGCCGCCGGAACGGCGCCAATGCCGAGGAGCGCGGGGTCCACGCCGGCCGTGGCGGTGCCGAGCACCAGCAGCCCGTCCGCGGCGTTCAGTTCCCTGGCCCGCGCCAGCGAGGTCACCACCACGGCGGACGCCGCGTCCGCGTCAAAGCAGGAGTTTCCGGCGGTGACAGTGCCGCCGGGGACAAAAGCGGCCGGGAAACGCGCCATAACGGCGTTGTTCAGGCCTCGGCGGGGGCCGTCGTCGGCTGAAACCTCCGTGGCGCCTACGGCCACGGAGACAATTTCGCCGGAAAAGGTTCCGGCTGCTGCGGCGGCGATGGCCCGGCCGTGGCTGGCCAGGGCCAGCGCGTCCTGGCGTTCCCGGCCAACAGCGTACTCCCGGGCCACGTTTTCCGCCGCGACGCCCATGTCCGGATCACCGAAACCCGCCGGTACAAACTGGGCCCGCGAATAGAACCGGGGCGTCCCGTCGGCATCCGGGCGGGCCCGGAGCGGTGCGGTGCTGGTGCTCTCCACTCCCCCGGCCAGGTACACGGGGTTTCCGCCGGCTGCCACCAGCCGGGCCGCCAGGGCGATGGCGTCCAGGCCGGAACCGCACTGGCGGTCAACGGTCATGCCGGGTACACCCACGGGAAGGCCTGCCGCCAGCAGGGCGAGGCGGGCCACGTTGCCACCGGCGCCCACGGCGTTGCCGATCACCACATCCGCAACGGCGGCTGGGTCCAGCCCGGTGGTGCTGACCAGCCGGCGAAGCACAGGCGCCAGGAGTTCATGGGCCGGCACTGTGCGCAGCGGACCGTTGACCCGGCACACCGGGGTGCGCAGCGCCGCGATGATGACCGGTTGGCGGTCCGGGGGCAGCAGGTCAGGCGCCAAGGTTCTTCACCCGGGGATCGTGTCCGGCAATCCAGTCCAGCAGCAGGGTGCGGCTGACCTTGCCGCGGTCCGTGGCGGGCAGCTCGGTGAGCAGGAAGTACTGCAGCGGACGTTTGTCCCGCGGCAGGATGGCCTCCAGGCCGGCCCGCAGCGAGGTGGCCGTCAGCCCGCCATGGGCCGGGACCACCCCTGCCACCACCCGCTGGCCGCGGATGTCGTCAGGCATTCCGGCGGCCACGGCTGCGCACACGCCGGGGAGGGCGGAGAGGGCCAGCTCCACCTCATGCGGGTAGACGTTTTTCCCGGCGGTCAGGATCATGTCGGCGCGGCGGCCCAGGATGTGCAGTTCACCGTCACGCAGGAACCCCTGGTCCCCCACCGTGTACCAGTCGCCGAAAGAACGCAGTGCCTCGCCGTCGTCCCCCCAGAGATAGCCGTTGCTGACCAGGCCGCTCCGGACGCAGATGTTTCCGGCGCCGTCGTCGGGTACCTGGGCCCCGGCGTCGTCAAGGATGCGGACCTCCACGCCAGGGAACGGCCGCCCGATGCCTGTGCCGCCAACCTCCGGAGGCCGGCCGGCAGGCAGACCGGCACCCGAGACGAAGCTCAGCTCCGAGGCGCCGTAGTACTCGAAAATCGTGGCGTTGGGAGCCCACCGGCGGGCCGCCTGGAGCGTGCGCGCATCAAGCTTGGACCCGGCGCAGATGATGGTCCGGATGCCTGCTGCGTCCACCCCGCCGGCCAGGCCGCGTTCGCTGAGCATCCGGAGCATGGTGGGAACCAGGACCAGCCGGGTGACCCGGTCATAGGTGATGGCCGCGTGGATGTCCCCCACATCAAAGGAGGCCAGGGTCTGGAACTCGGAGCCGGCGTACAGGCATTCGGAAAGGGCGTACAGGTTGAGGCTGGCAGCCAGGGGGCCCGGGGCCAGTGTCACGTCATCCGCGCGGAGGCCGAAGAACTCGATCGACGCCTCAAACGATTCCTGCCAGGAACGCCGGGACCTGGTGAAGGCCTTGGGCAGGGACGTGGTTCCGGACGTCAGCCCGATCAGGAAGGTGGAGCCCGGCTGCCCGTCAGCCAGCAGGTCCGCGGCAGCGTCCGGAACCTGGCCGGGGACGGCGTGCGCGCGTACCGCCGCCACGATGTCCGCCTGCAGGCCGGCAGGCCAGGAGGGGTCCAGCACAGCGCACTGCCGCTCCCCCGCCACGGCTGCCGCGTACTGCAGGGCGAAATCCACGGAATTCTCCTGGCAGAGGGCCGTGATCGGTCCCGTGGCACCCAGCCGGGCCTCGGCGCCGTCGCGCAACTGCGCCCACGTGAGCCGGCGGCCGGCGATCACGACGGCGGGATGGTGCGGACGTTCGTCGGCCCAGCGCTGGAGTCGGTCAAGAAAAGGCATCGGATCAACTTTACCGGCAGGCTCCGGTCCGGCGCCGTGGCCGCGGGCTATTGTGACCCTATGAGTTTCAATGACAATGTGCAGCTGGACCCTTCGCAGGTCCAGGACCGCCGCGGCATGGGCCGCGGCGTAAAAGTGGGCGGCGGCATCGGCGGCGGACTTGTCCTCCTGGTGGCGCTGCTCCTGGGCATCAACCCGGACCTCCTGGGCGGCCTGGCAGGCACCCAGGCACCGCAAACCCAGCAGCAGGGCACGGCGCCGGCCTGCTCCACAGGTTCGGACGCCGATGCGCGCGAGGACTGCCGCATCACGGGCACGGTCAACAGCCTCAACGCTTTCTGGCCGGCCTACCTGCAGCAGTTCAACGTGCAGTACCCGCAGCCCGAGACCGTCATTTTCGAGGGCGGCACCGACACCGGCTGCGGTTCGGCCACCAGCGCCGTGGGTCCGTTCTACTGCCCCACGGACACCACCGCTTACTTTGACCCGGGTTTCTTCCAGGAACTGGTGGACCGGTTTGGGTCCTCCGGCGGTCCACTGGCCCAGGAATACGTGGTGGCCCATGAGTTTGGCCATCACGTCCAGAACATCCTGGGCGACCTGGACCGCGCGCAACAGGATCCGCAGGGGCCGGAGTCCGGCGCCGTCCGTACGGAACTGCAGGCCGACTGCTACGCGGGGCTCTGGGCCCGCCACGCCACCACCGTTGCGGACCCGGCTACCGGCCAGCCGTACCTGGAACCGTTGACCCAGCAGGACCTGAACGATGCCTTGTCGGCCGCGTCCGCCGTGGGCGATGACCGCATCCAGGAGTCCGCCACCGGCCAGGTCAACCCGGAAGCCTGGACCCACGGTTCCAGCGAGCAGCGCCAGGCCTGGTTCAGCAAAGGCTACGAAACCGGCGACATCAAACAGTGCGACACCTTCGCCGCCGCCAACCTTTAAGGCACGTACGACGACGGCCGGTTACCTTTTGCGAAAAAGGGGCGGTTTCAAGGGGTCGTTGCAACACCTGCTGGTTAGGTGGTTAGTAGTAAATCACGTAAACGCTCGGCTGGAGTTTTCCA
>NZ_LFQH01000071.1:0-5400 GCF_001238605.1 Arthrobacter sp. ZBG10
GTGGTTTTAAACCCCGGATAGAGGATGGCACCGGTCACCACAACAGCCACTGCAGCACCAAACGCGGTGCCTGCGGCGATTTTTTTGTGGCGCCTTTTCAGCCCAAGTTTCCCCAGCAGTGATGTCAAAGCGGTATCGTTCCCTCGATCGTGCAGCCGCCCCAAAAGCGGCACGCCCAAGGGCCCCGAGCGGGCCCCGTATCCCGGGCCAGCCTACCGAACGTGCCGGGCCCCCGCGATGGGCAGAGGTCCCCCCGCCACTGACCTGCGACAACGTCCGTGGCGTGGCTCAGCATGGCGGTGCACCCAGCCCGGCCGGGTCCGGCAGGTGGGTGTGGCCGGCGATGATGTAGCGGCCCACGTTGCGGTATGAACCAGGCTCGAGCCGCCACCAGCGGACCACGCCACCGTTGGACCAGTTATCGCTCTGGTCGATGTAGCACTTGACCACCAGCTTGCCCTGGGTGGCGGTTGCCATCCACGGCGGGGTATCGCCGCCCTTCCGGTCGCAGTCGTAGTACGGCTCGGGGCGGTAGTTGGAGCCGCCCAGGGTGTAGCTGCAGGAACGGACCACGGCGTTGGACATGGTGGTCTCCCATAGCCCCTGCTTACCGGATATGGCGGAGGCGGAGACCACCCCGCTGCCGGTGCCCACGGAGTTGATGGTCTGCACGTCAATGGTCCGGCTCTGCTCCCAACCGCCGGTGTTGATGGTGCGGGTGCCCGATGCGGCGACGTTTTCCCAGGCGCCGCCGTTGATCCGGATCCGGGTGGTGGCAACGTCGTTGCTCCCCGTGGACGGGGAGCCCCACGACAGCTTGACGCTTTGGTCGTTGACGGCCCCGTTTGTACCGGCGGCGGAAGGGGTTCCGGGTGAGCCGAAGGGAGTGGCCGTGGCAGGTGCGCTCGCGTCCGAACTGGGCGCGACGCTGGAGACCGCGGTGACGGTCACGCTGACGGCCTGGCCGTTGGGGAAGCCGCCAATCACGTCGCCGCTCCGGATGGGGCCGGACCGGCCGCCCGCCCGGTACTGGTAGCTGATTTCGCCGGGCGCAGACCCGTTGCGCTGGGCAGCGGTGAGGTTGTTGAAGGTGACGGTGAGCTTCCGGCCCGCGCCGCCTGTGTCGGCGGGCACCGCTGCCACGCCTGTGACCTGCCCGGGTTTTCCGGTGGCGCGCCGCGGCGCGGACGGGTTGCTGGCCGGGCCCTTGCCGGCTTTGTTGTCCGCCTGGACGGTGAACGTGTACGCGGTCTCGGAGTTGTTGGCTTCGAAAACGGCGGACCGCACGGACCCGGAAACGGTCTGGGTCTTGGCTGCCCCGCCGCCGCCGGTCATGGTGACGTAGTAGTTCCTGATCGGGTCGCCGTTGGTGTTGGGCTGGTCCCAGGTCACCTGCAGCTGGTTGCTGCTGCCCACGGACGCGGCCACTGCCGTGGTCGGCGCCGCGGGCGCCGCGGGGACACCTGCAGGGTTGTCTTCAGCGGAATAGGTTCCCCAGTCCGAGGGGCCCAGTTCGTTGACTGCCTGCGCCCGGACCTTGTACTTGACCCCGTTGGTGAGCCCTGGCCAGGTGTAGTTCAAGCCGGTGACCCCGGTCTTGACCGCCACACCGGAGGCCGGCGGCGGCGAGATTTCCAAAGTGTAGGACGCCACTGCCGAGCCTTCAGTCCTGGCTGCGGGCCAGGAGATGGCCATGTCCTTGTCCCCGGCTTTGACCGTGGGCGCCTCGGGCGGCGAGGGCTTCTCATCCGGCCGGATTTCATTGGACGGCGCGGAGGCTGCGGAGTCCCCCACCTCGTTGGTCGCCTTGACCGTAAAAACGTACTTCACGTCGTTGGTCAGCCCGCTGAGGGTGCAGGTGGTGGTGGGGCACTCCTGCGAGAAGCCGTTCGCGGATGTCACGGTGTACTTGGTGATGGCTGCGCCGTTGTCCGACGGCGGCGCCCACTTGAGCACCGCGGTCCGGCTCCGGACGTCGGTCGCCGTGGGCGCGGAGGGGGCGTCGGGGGCGTCCCGGACGGTGATCCGGACCCGGCCATCGACCTGCCGGGAGAGTTCGTTGGTTTTGTCGGCCACCGTGTAGCGGACCACCAGCACACCCTTGAACCCGTCGGCCGGGGTCACGGTGATGGAGTCGCCGTTGGCTGCAGGCTGGCCCTGCGCCGAGCCCGTCTCCACGGTAGCCCCCACAATACGAAGCGGGGTATCGCTGAACGGGTTGAAGTCGTTGCCCAGGACATTGACGGTTTCGCTCCGGCCGGCGTTGGCTTTCTCCACTACATCGTCGTTGGCCACCGGCATGGGCCGGTTTGAGGCCACGTGGCGCACCTGGATGGTGGCCGACACCGGGGCCGACCTGCCGTCCGTCACGGTGGCCTGGAGGTTTCCGGCCACGCCGACGCCCACGTCGTTGCCCGCGCTGACGGTCAGCACGGTGCCGTCCAGCTTGGCCTGGAAGCCGGGGGGCGGTGTGCCCTCTAGGGCATACACCAGGTTGCCCTGGTCGCGTTCGTCCACGTCCGCTGCCAGCGGGGCCAAATCAATGGTTCCGGTCTCGGTTTTGGGAACGTCCACCGAAGCGCCTCGGAACGTGGGCGGGGTGTTGGCTTCCTCGGGATCCGGGATCACGCTGGTCATGATCACCAGCGTGGATTTGAGGCCTGCGGGGTCATCGGGCCCGTCGCCGTCGGTGACCTCGAAGGTGATTGAGCCGGGACCTGCGTACCCGGCGCGGGCGGCGTAACGCAGGGCGTCGCCCTCGCCCACAATCACGCCGTCGGGGGAACCGCCCAGCACCGTGACCGCTTCCGCCACGGTGATCCGCGGCTTCCGGCCGTCCCGGACGCGGACGTAGTCGGCCAGGTTCAGGGTGACGTCCTTGCCCGCCATGACTTCCACGGGGTCGGTGTTTGAGAGTGTCGGGTACTGCGCGCCTTGGCCGGGCACCCAGATCACGGCGGTGGCGCTGAGGCCGTCGGCGTCGGTGACGGTGTAGGGAATGAGCTGGTCTTCAAGGGCCAGGTCCACCAGGACGGTGCCGGTGCCGGTGGCCCTGGCGTTGGGGTTGCCGTCCGGCAGGGTGATGTCCAGTTCCGAGGCCACCCCGTCAGGGTCCGAGTCGTTTTTGAGCACCGGGACGTCCACCGCGGTTTTCCCCAGTGTCTCGGCCAGGGTGACCCGGTCGTCCTTGGCGATGGGACGCTTGAGTTCTGCGTCCGGACTGATCCGGATCCGGATCACGGCGCCGGCCTGGGCTTTTTTATCGTCCTGGATCTGGTAGCGGATGCTTTCGTTGCCGGCGGCATCCGGTGCGGTAAAGAGGACTTTGGCGCCGTCCACCACTTCCACTTTGAGCCCGGGCGCGGCTTCGAAACCGTTGCTGAGCAGGGAGATGGGGTCGCCGTCGGGGTCGGAGTCGTTGGCCAGGGCATCCACGGCGACGTTCCGGCCGGGCCTGACGTCCACGGCGTCATCCACGGCGATCGGCTTCTGGTTGATGGCCTCCGGCGGGGCGATGCCCACAATCACGGTCCCCGTGTTCTCGGCACCGATGCGGTCCCGGACCCGGTAGGTGAAGGTGTCCGTGCCGGCGCCGTCGCCTGCGGCCGTATATTCCAGGTAGCCGTCGCGGACCACGGCCGTGCCCATGCCGGCGGCCTTGTCAATGCCGATCAGCTGGACCGAGTCGCCGTCGGCATCGATGCCGTCCAACGGCACGGGGATCTTAACGGCCATGCCGGTCACCACGCGTCCCGTGAGGTTTTTGGGTTCGGGCCGGGTGTTGCGTTCGTCATCGCGCGCCAGGATGCGGATGGTGACCTGCTGCGAGTCCTCCTGGCCGGTGGCGTTGCGGACCTTATAGATGGCGTAGACCGTTTTGGGCTCGGGGCCGGCAATGAAGCGGAGCTGGTCGCCTGCCACAAACATCCGACCGTCCGCCGCGTCGGGTACCTGCGCCAGTTCGGGCACCAGGGTCAGCGCGCCGCCGTTCGGTTCGGTGTCATTGGCCAGGACCGGGATGGTCACCACGTCACCTGCGCGGACCACCGCTTCATCGGGTTTGGCCTGCGGTGCCTGCAGTTTGGTGGGGGCGGGCACCACCACAACGGCGATCTCGCCCATGGCTGAGGCCCGGCCGTTGGAGATGGTGTATTTGAGGCTCAGCTGGCCTTCCGCCCGGATGTCGGTAATGCGGACCACCGAGTGGTCCAGGACGGACACACTCACGGGCAGCGCGGAATCGGCGGTCACGGACTGCACCACCAGCACACCACCGGAGGGATCGGAATCATTGCCCAGGACGTCCACCAGGACGTTGCCGCCCGTGGGGAGCAACGCAATGTCCCGCACGGCCACGGGGGCGCCTTCGGTGTTTCCGGGCACAACGTCCACACGCACCAGTTGCTGGGCGCTGGCGGGCCCGTTGGTGACCAGGTACTCCACGTAGTGGGATCCCAGGGCGTCCGAGGTGAAGGTGAAGGTCTGCTGGTCGGCGCCGATGGACACCCGCGATTGTTCATCCGGGGTGGCCTGCGCCAGGCGCAGCGTGCCGCCCTGCGGGTCGAGGTCGTTCTTCAGCGGGGCGATGACGGTTTCGGTGCCCGCCACGGCGATGACGTGGTCGGCATTCGCGATGGGCGGCAGCGAACCGGGAGCGCGGACGTCCACGGTGATCC
Organism: Arthrobacter sp. ZBG10; assembly: GCF_001238605.1. Classification (NCBI taxonomy): domain Bacteria; kingdom Bacillati; phylum Actinomycetota; class Actinomycetes; order Micrococcales; family Micrococcaceae; genus Arthrobacter; species Arthrobacter sp. ZBG10. Next base: position 4,677 of record NZ_LFQH01000071.1, read on the forward strand.
GCCCTTCGGTGCTGGTCCGGCCGTCGGAAATCTCCACGGTAAGGACTTTCCGGCCCGGGGCCGTGCCGGAATCCTGGAAGGTGAGCTGCCCGTCCGGCCGGATGCGGACCTGGTCCAGCGCATCCGGGCTGGCCGCGGTCACCGCGAAGAGGTCGTCGCCGTCGGGATCCAACCAGTCGGGCAGGATGTTCCGGGTCACCGATTTGCCCTGCTGCACCACCAGGGTGGTGTCCCGGTTGGGTTTCTGCGCGGGTGCCGCGTTTTCGGTCACCGGAACGATCCGGAGCGCCACGTCGGCCGTGGCGGAGAGCCCGCGGCCGTCGTCCACCGTGTACTGGAAGGAGTCGCTGCCGGTCCTGTCAGCGGGGACGGACACCTGGAAACCGGTGTCGCCGTAGATGGTGGACAGGTCGCCGGACCTGATTTCGCCGGGCGGGCGGACGGTGAGGATGTCGCCGTCGGGGTCGGTGTCGTTGTCCAGGACCGGCAGGATGGTGGTGCGCCCGGGGCGGACGCCGAACGAATCCGACTGCGCCACGGGCGGGCTGTTGGGCTTGCTCCGGTCCGGCAGGACTGTCTGCTGGACCTGGTCGGCGGAATCCTTGTCCGCATCGTCCGAGGTTTCCTTGGGCGGAATCACGTCGTCCCAGTTGTTGACCAGGAGCATGTTCTGGTTCACCAGCCACACATTGCCCGAATTCACGTCATTGAGGACCACCAGGTC
>NZ_LFQH01000072.1:0-16959 GCF_001238605.1 Arthrobacter sp. ZBG10
TGAACTGCAGGTCCGGTCCGGCGCCGTGAACTCCTGGTCAGCCGGTGCTGCCGTCGGCTGGCGCTGGCCGGTTGTAGTCCTGGCCCCAACCGGCGCAACCTGCAGGAGCCGGCGGCATCGCTTCGGTTGCGTCCTTCAGGAGCACCCCCAGGAGCGTCACGGCGCCGGCCTTGTCCAAAGGGTTGTTTTTGTTCCCGCACTTAGGGGACTGGACACAGGAGGGGCAACCGGACTCGCATTCGCAGGCCCGGATGGCGTCGCGGGTGGCCGTCAGCCAGACCTTGGCCTTGTCGAAGGCGCGTTCGGCGAAACCTGCCCCGCCAGGGTGTCCGTCATAGACGAAGATGGTGGGCACTCCGGTGTCGGCGTGCAGCGCTGTGGAAACCCCTCCGATGTCCCACCTGTCACTGGAGGCCACCAGCGGCAGCAAGCCGATGGCCGCATGTTCGGCGGCGTGCAGGGCGCCGGGAAATTCGGCTTCGACGAGCCCCGCCCCGGTCAGGGACCGGTTCCCCACCTCGAACCACACCGCCTTGGTAAAAAGATCCCTCGCGCCGAGTTCCAGCGGCTCCTCGCCGAGGACCTCGTTGGAGATCAAAGCCTTGCGCTGGAAGGAAACCACCTGCGTGGTCACCTTGACCTCGCCGAAATGCACCGAAACGTCGCCCCACGTGGCGGTCCGCTGGGTCTCGAGGACCTCGATCTGAGTGACGTCGCGGGCCGTGGTGTAAAAATCGGGATTGGCCCGGCGCACCATCACGCAGTGGTCGTCCTCGTTGAGGTCCTCCACCACGTAGCTGTCCCCCTGATGGACGTACACGGCCCCGGTGTGGGCCTGGTAGTGCGTTTGCGGGGAATCCATGGTCCCCAGCAGGGACCCGGTGTCGGCGTCCACGATGTTGACCGGCCCGCCGCCGTCCGCCCGGAGATTGACCATGGCGGCGGCACTCTGGGAATGCGTCCAGAACCACCCCGCGGGCCGGCGACGGAGGTATCCCTGCGCCACCAGCTGATCCAGGAGTCCCTCGGCCGAAGGACCAAACAGGGCCAGTTCGCCGGTTCCCAGCGGAAGTTCAGCTGCCGCGGCGCACAGGTGCGGTCCCAGGACGTAGGGGTTGGATGGGTCAAACACGGTGGCTTCCACGGAAACGTCGAAGATCGCCTCCGGATGGTTCACCAGGAACGTATCCAACGGATCGTCGCTGGCCACAAAGGCGGCGATGGCGTCCTGCCCCGCCCGGCCGGCCCGGCCGATCTGCTGGAACAGGGACGCCCGGGTCCCCGGCCAGCCGGCAACGAGGACGGCGTCGAGCCCGGAAATATCGATGCCCAGTTCCAGCGCCGAGGTGCTGGACACCCCCAGAAGTTCCCCGGAGCGGAGGGCCTTCTCCACCGCCCGCCGCTCCTCAGGAAGGTACCCCGAGCGGTAGGCTGCCACCCGCTGCGGCAGGCTGGGATCCACCTCGTCCAGAAGTCGCTTGGTGATGGCCGAGATGGTCTCCGCCCCGCGCCGCGACTTGATGAACGCGATGGTGCGGATGCGCGCCGACACCAGGTTGGCCAGCAGGTCCGCTGTTTCGGCCACAGCGGTGCGCCGCACGTTGGCGCCGTTCTCGCCCCGGGCCTCGGTCAGCGCCGGCTCCCAGAAAGCCACTGTGGTGGCCCCGTGGGGCGAGCAGTCCGTGGACACGGCCTCCACCGGGGCGCCGATCAACCGGGAGAACGAGGTATCCGGGTCCGAAGCCGTGGCGGAAGCCGCGATGAACACCGGCTCCGGGAAGGACGTTCCCGCCCCGTAGTAGGCACAGATCCGCCGCAGCCGCCGCATCAGGTTGGCCACGTGCGAGCCGAACACACCCCGGTAGCTGTGCGCCTCATCAACGATCACGTAGCGCAGCCGGCGGAAGAACCCGGCCCACCACGCATGGTTGGGAAGGATCCCGAAGTGCAGCATGTCCGGGTTCGCCAGGATGAAGTTGGCGTGGTCCCGGATCCAGCGCCGGGATGCCGGGTCGGTGTCGCCGTCGTAGGTTTCCGCGCGGACGGTAGGCAGCTTCAGGGCCCGGATCGCATTAAGCTGGTCGGCCGCCAGCGCCTTGGTGGGGGAGAGGTAAAGGGTCACGGCGCCGTCGTCGTGGATCCTGCCGGGTTCAGCGAGCACCCGCAGCTCCGAACGGTGGATGGCGTCCAGGGCAGGCAACTGATACGCCAACGACTTGCCAGACGCCGTTCCGGTGGCCACCACAACATGCCTGCCGGCGTGGGCCACGTCTGCCGCGTGGACCTGATGCTTGTAGGGTTCGTGGATCCCCAACGTGCCATAGGCCGCCACAACGTCGGGGTGCACCCATTCCGGCCACGGCGCGTGCACTGCTTCGCGTGCCGGGATGGTGCGGACATGACGGAGCTGTTCCGGATCCGGGCCGCGGCCCAGCAGGGGAATCAGGGAGTCATGGGGGTTCACCCCGACATTCTTTCATCCGGCGGCACCCGGCGACGCCGAATCCGCCCAAGGGGTAACCGGCGGCCGGCGCCCGGCCGTCAGCTGAGGGAAAGGTCCCCGCCGTTGTGGTCTGCCGAAAGCATCAGAACCCGGGAGACTGCGGTCCAGCCGAGGTGGGAATACAGTTTCTGGCCGTCGGTGGAGGCCAGCAGCAGCCCGTTCAGCACATCATGGCCGAAGGCCTGCGCCGCGAGGGCCCGCATGATGAAACTGCCCAGGCCGCGGCGCTGGAACGCCGGGTCCGTAACGATCTTGTCGAACACCGCGGTGTTGCCCACCACAAACAGCCTGCCGCTGGCGGCGATGGTTTCGCCGGACCGCACTTCGGCGTAGTGCACGCCGTCCGTTTCGGAGGTGGACAGTTCCAGGTCATCGTCAGGCAGCCACGGATCCTCGGCGTCCTGGGTTTCCATGTCCACAATCATCATGGTCTGCGAATCCGAGGTCACGTTGAGCCTGTGCTGCTGCGCCAGCCGGGCGTACCGGGCGGTGTCGTTGGTGAGGATGGTCAGGACCATGGCCGGCGCCACCGCCACCTTGGCTGCCAGTTCGGCAAATTCAGCGTCCGAGGGGTCGGCTGCAAAGAATTCCCAGTCCCCGCTGCTCTCGGACCGCAAGGCGGCAGGGAACCGGCCCTCGGTGGAGGTGCGGTAGCCGCGGCAACCCGCCCAGCCGGCCACCCATAGTTCAAGAAGGCCTGTGATGTCTTCAATCGTGGTTTCCGGGCTCATGGCATGAGACTATTCCAGCCCGACGGCCAGCAACAGTGGCTGCAACAGTGCTTATCCAATCGTGATGCGCCAACGCCCCGGCCGCAGGCACCCTGCGGCGGGCGGACGGTGTCCGGGAACCCGAGCCGGTACCCTTAAATACGTGGCTTTAAACCGAATTGTGCTCTTTTACGGCTTTACCCCCCTCTCAGACCCGGACGCCGTCCGGCTCTGGCAGCGTGCCCTCTGCGAGAAGCTCGGCCTTACGGGCCGGATCCTGATCTCCCGGGACGGCATCAACGCCACGGTGGGCGGCGAAATCCGCGCGGTAAAGCAGTACGTAAAGACAACCCGCGAATACAAGGGCTTTGCAGGCATCGACATCAAATGGTCCGACGGCGGCGCAGCGGACTTCCCGCGGCTGAGCGTCAAGGTGCGCGATGAGATTGTCTCCTTCGGCGCGCCCGGGGAACTTAAGGTGGACGCGAACGGTGTGGTGGGCGGCGGGAAGCACCTCCAACCCGAGGAACTGCACGAGCTGGTGGCCAACCGGAAACAGGCGGGCGAGGACGTGGTGTTCTTTGACGGCCGGAACGCCTTCGAGGCCCAGATCGGCAAGTTCAAGGACGCGGTGGTGCCCGATGTGGCCACCACGCACGACTTCATCAAGGAGCTGGAGTCCGGCAAGTACGACGCGCTGAAAGACAAACCCGTGGTCACCTACTGCACCGGCGGCATCCGCTGCGAGGTCCTGTCCAGCCTGATGGTCAACCGAGGTTTCAAAGAGGTGTATCAGCTGGACGGCGGGATTGTCAGGTACGGCGAGACCTTCAAGGACCAGGGTCTCTGGGAAGGGTCGCTGTACGTTTTTGACAAGCGGATGCACCTGGAATTCAGCGAGGACGCAAAAACCATCGGCCAGTGCGTCCGCTGCGCAGCCCCGACCAGCAAATTCGAGAACTGTTCCAACCCCAGCTGCCGCACCCTGACGCTGTACTGCTCCGAGTGCGCTGCCAGCCCGGAAACCCTGCGCTGCCCGGAAGGCTGCGCCGCCTAAGGGAACCGGCGGAACCGGTAAGCGTAGTTGCCTGCGGAGCCGGCCTCCACCGTGACGTGCACTGCCGTGTCCGAGGCAAGGTAGACGATGCTTTCGCGGTTGATGCCGCACCGCTGGGCCAGGTCCGCGAGGTCCATGGCGTCGGTGCGGAAGGTAAACACAACGCGCCGCAGGCTCCGGCAGGCCAACGCCAGCGCATAGGTGCCGGCCGCCAGAACCGGAGTGTCCTCCTTGAGGACCTCGCCGGGCGCCAACACGCCGGCGCCGGCGTACGCCACCGGCTGGGAAGCATTGGGCAAGGTCCGGGCCACCCAGTCAGCCAGCCCGTCCGGCGGCACAGGTTCCCGGCGGAGCGGATCGTAGGTGATGTCGGGTTCGGGGGTGGCGGGCGCGGCGGTGGATTGGGGCGCTGAACGCGGCAGGCCGTCGTCGTACGAATATTCGCAGCCAGTCAGGGCGACGGAGGACCCAAGCACCAGCAACCCCACTGACGCACGCCCAAAGGTGGCCGTGAGGGTCCGTGCCTGCGTAGCCCGTGCCCTTTGCAGGCCACGGGGCGCGGAGGATTCCCGCACGGTGGGCATACGTCGACTGTATGCCTGCGGTGGCGGCCGGGCCAGTGCTGCAGGCCTTATTGCGTGGGCGTCACCTGGTACGCAAAGATCAGCGGCGCGTCGACGCTGGACGCGCTGATGTCCAGGGTCCCGGCCGACGGGACCGTGAAGCGTGTGGTCTCGAGGCTGCCGTTGCAGGCCGCACCTGCGTCCACTATTTCAACCCCGTCAACGGACACGGCGAAGAACGCTTTTCCGCCGCCTTCGCAGGTCACGGACAGGGTGTACCGACCCGCCGGAACATCCGCCGCTTCCTGGCTGATCCGGTCCCGGTTGAGGATTTTCCCTTCATCCTGGAGGAGGGTGCCTGGGTCGGTGGGCAGGGCCGTGGCCCGCCACTGTGGGACGTCTGCATTTTCCACGGACAGCCCGGTCGAGCATCCCGACAGTGCCGCTGCCATGACCAACGCCCCCAGTGCGGCCCAGGCGGCGGGCCTGCGGGCCGGCGGGCGCAGGGGCCCGGACAGGCCGGAGGGCCCGGCAGGACGGCGCGCACGCAGGAGGGCAGGGAGGCAGGAAGGCATGCTTCCACGCTACCGCCTGCGCAGGGTGGCATGGCACCTCGGGAGCCGGCGGAGGACCGGACTAAACTTGGCCGGTGCCTAAATCCCCATTCGAGTTCACCGCCGGCAACACCCCCGATGCCCCGCGAAGCGACCGGCCGCACCTGCTGCAGGCCCTGGCCGCGGACCTGCGCCGCGCCGGTTACACGCTGGACGGCGTGGCGCAGCTGCTGGGCCCGTCAGCCTCCGCTGCCCTGAACCGGGACCAGATCATCCCGGCCCAGCTCGCCACGGATGCCGCCGCCAGCCGTGACAGCGGCACCGGGCCGCTGGCCGCCGTCGTCCGTCTTTGGCTCCTCGCCGAACCGCAGGAACGGGTGGCGCTCGACGCCGCGCTGCCGGGCCTGGGTGCGGACGGCTTGGTGGAGCTGGGACTCGTTGAGCCCGTCCCCGGCACCGCGCGGTTCGCAGCGCGCGCCGACCTGCGCCCTTACGGCTGGGATGCCAACACGGACGGCAGCGGCGGCGCCGAACTCTGGGTGGCCAGCGACCTCGCCGCCCACCAGCAGGAAGGCGTGCTGCGGCACGACCACGTGCTGGGCATCGGGCAGGCCTCCACCACCCTGGTCCAAACCACCGTGCGCCGCCACACGGAACGGGCCCTGGACCTGGGCACGGGCTGCGGCATCCAGGCGTTCCATCTCCTGCATCACTGTGAACACGTCACCGCCACGGACATCTCCGAACGGGCCCTGGCTTTTGCCCGCTTCAATATCCTGCTCAACGCCGGGGCCCTGTCCGTGGACCCGGACCGGCTGGCGGACCGGGTGAGCCTTCGCCTGGGATCACTGTTGGAGCCCGTGGCCGGTGAGGAATTCGACCTGGTGGTTTCCAACCCGCCGTTCGTGATCACCCCGCGCCGGTCAGGCGAGGACGCCGCCGGCCAGTTCACCTACCGGGACGGCGGCCTCCCCGGTGACGACATCGTGGCCTCCCTCGTGGCAGGGCTTCCCGGCGTGCTGGCCCCGGGCGGGACGGCGCAGCTGCTGGGCAACTGGGAAGTGGAGGCCGGCACTGAATGGCACCACCGGCCCCGGGCCTGGGTCAGCCCCGGCACCGACGCCTGGTTCATCCAGCGCGAGCAGGTCAGCCCCGAACAATACGCCGAAACCTGGCTGCAGGACGCCTCCGAGTCCCGGAACCGGGACCATTACCGGGAGGCCTACGGGGCCTACCTCGCGGACTTCGCAAGCCGGAACGTGGCAGGGATCGGGTTCGGCATGGTCTGGCTCCGCCGGCCCGCGGCCCCCGGCCAGGCCACCATCAGCCGGTTCGAGGAAATCACCTACCCCATCGAGCAGCCCATCGGCCCGCACCTGGGCGCCGCCGTGGAGCGCAACGACGACGTGGCAGCGGACAGCATCGAAGCGGCGCACCTCATCGTGGCCGAGGACGTCACGGAGGAACGGCACCAGCGTCCCGGTGCCGAGCACCCGGGCGTGATCCTGCTCCGGCAGGGCGCCGGCCTGCGCCGGACCAACCTGTTGAGCACCGCACTGGCGGGGTTTGTGTCCGCCTGCGACGGCGACCTGACCGCCGGCCAGATCGCCGGTGCGCTGGAGGCCCTGCTGGGCGGAAGCCTGGCCGGGGAGGACGGATTCGATGCCCTGTCCTTCCGGCAGGAACTGCTCGCCGAAGTGGAAAACCTGGTCCGCGACGGCTTCCTCCTTCGGGCGGCCGGCTGACCCGTTCCGGCCGCTTCGCGGAGGCCGGTGTTTTCCACAGGAATGCGCACATTGGCCCAAAATATGGTGAACTAGGCCAATATGGGCTCATCTGCCCCAGCAACCTTTTTCTGTAGGAGCATCGTGCCAAGCAAGGCCAAAACCGGCAAGAAACTCGTGATTGTGGAGTCTCCGGCCAAGAGCAAGACCATCGCCAAGTACCTCGGCGAGGGTTTCATCGTTGAGGCCTCCATCGGTCACATCCGCGACCTGCCGCAGCCGTCCGAGCTCCCCGCGGAACTGAAAAAGACCTCCGTCGGCAAGTTCGCCGTCGACATTGACCACGACTTCAAGCCCTATTACGTCGTGTCAGCAGATAAAAAGAAGAAGGTGTCCGAGCTCAAAGCCGCGCTCAAGGATGCCGACGAACTTTACCTCGCAACTGATGGGGACCGCGAGGGCGAGGCCATCGCGTGGCACCTGCTGGAAGTCCTCAAGCCCAAGGTCCCGGTGTACCGGATGACGTTCGGTGAAATCACCAAGGAAGCCATCCAGCGCGCCATGGGAAACCTGCGCGACGTGGACACGGCACTCGTGGACGCACAGGAAACCCGCCGTGTGCTGGACCGCCTGTACGGCTACGAGATCTCCCCGGTGCTGTGGCGCAAGGTGGCCCGCGGCCTGTCCGCCGGGCGTGTGCAGTCCGTGGTGACCCGCATGGTGGTGGACCGCGAACGCGAACGCATGGCGTTCCGCGCCGCGTCCTACTGGGACCTGACCGGCCAGTTCGGGGCCGGGTCCGGCTCCTTCAAGGCCAAACTGGCTGCCGTGGACGGTGCCAAGGTGGCCACCGGCCGGGACTTCAACGACGACGGCGTCCTCACCTCCCGCAACGTTGCCCACCTCAACGAGGAGCTGGCCACGTCGCTGGCAGCAGGGCTCCAGGACGCCGCGTTCGCCGTCCGCTCCGTGGACACCAAGCCGTACACCCGGCGCCCCGCCGCGCCGTTCACCACGTCCACGCTGCAGCAGGAAGCCGGCCGCAAGCTCCGGTTCTCCTCCAAAAGCACCATGCAGGTGGCGCAGCGGCTGTACGAAAACGGCTACATCACCTATATGCGTACCGACTCCTCCTCGCTGAGCGACGAGGCCGTCACGGCCGCCCGCCGGCAGGCATCTGAGCTGTACGGCCCGGAGTACATCCCGGCCACCCCGCGCGTCTACTCCGGCAAGGCCGCCAACGCCCAGGAAGCCCACGAGGCCATCCGTCCCGCCGGCGACTCCTTCCGCACCCCGGCGCAGGTGGCCAAGCAGCTCTCCGGCGACGAGTTCCGCCTCTATGAACTGGTCTGGAAGCGGACCGTCGCCTCCCAGATGGGTGACGCCAAGGGTTCCACGGCCACCATCCGCCTGGGCGCCACCGCCACGGACGGCCGCGACGCCGAATTCTCCGCTTCCGGCACCGTGATCACCTTCCCGGGCTTCCTGGCCGCCTACGAGGAAGGCAAGGACGAAAGCCGCGGCGACGACGACTCGGACGACGCCCGCCGCCTCCCGAACGTGGGCAAGGGAGACGCGCTGACGGCGTCGGACATCCTGGCAGTTGGCCACGAAACCTCGCCGCCGCCGCGCTTCACCGAAGCGTCGCTGACCGCGGAGCTGGAGAAGAAGGGCATCGGCCGGCCGTCCACGTACGCCTCGACGATCTCCACCATCCAGGACCGCGGGTACGTCCGGAAGCAGGGCTCCGCGCTGGTGCCAAGCTGGATCGCGTTCTCCGTGGTCCGCCTCCTCGAGCAGCACTTCACCGACTACGTGGACTACGAATTCACCGCTGACATGGAAGGCGACCTGGACAAGATCGCCAACGGCCAGGCTGTCGGAGCTGCCTGGCTGCGGCACTTCTACTTCGGTGAAGACGCCGACCCGGGCCTGCTCAGCATCGTCAACAACCTCGGCGAGATCGATGCCCGCGAAATCAATTCGATCCCCATCACGGACGAGATCACGCTGCGGGTGGGCAAATTCGGCCCGTACCTGGAAAGTTCCGCCGCCACGGTGGATCCCAAAACCGGCGAAATTGTGGAGAACTCCCGCGCCAACGTCCCCGAGGACCTCGCACCCGACGAGCTCACCGCAGCCAAGGCCGTGGAACTCATGGAGACCGCTGCGCCGGAGGAGCGGGTGCTGGGTGCTGACCCGCACACCGGCCACACGGTGGTGGCCAAAAACGGCCGCTACGGCGCCTACGTCACCGAAGTCATTCCGGAAATGACCGAGGAACAGATCGCCAACCAGCCGGTGGAGTATTACAAAAACGGTAAGCCGAAGCCCCCCAAGAAGCCGGTCAAGGCGAAGCCGCGCACCGGTTCGTTGTTCAAGTCCATGACCGTGGACTCCGTCTCCCTGGATGAGGCGCTGCAGCTTATGAGCCTGCCGCGCGCGCTGGGCGAGGACGCCGAAGGCAACCTCATCACCGTCCAGAACGGCCGGTTCGGCCCGTATCTGAAGAAGGGCACCGACTCCCGCTCCATCGGCACGGAAGAGGAAATCTTCACCATCACGCTGGAGCAGGCGCTGGAAATCTACTCCCAGCCCAAGCAGCGCGGGGCGCGCGCAGCGGTTCCGCCGCTGGCCGAGTTCGGCCCGGACCCCGTCTCGGAGAAGAACATCGTGGTGAAGGAAGGCCGGTTCGGCCCGTACATCACCGACGGCATCACCAACATCACCGTCCCGCGGGCCACCTCCCTGGAGGAACTGACCCGGGAGCAGGCCGTGGAGCTTTTGGCTGAGAAGCGCGCCAAGGGCCCGGTCAAGCGCACGACGACGGCCCGCAAGGCACCTGCCAAAAAGAAGGCCGCTGCCAAGAAGTAAGCCGTGGCCCGGACCGGGGATCAGCCCGGTCCGGGCGCGGATTGTCTCCGGTCCGGGCTGCCCGGCCGGCAGGCAGGAATTGCGGTGCTGCGCGCAACGTGATCGGGTAGGGGGATGAGTGAACAGCCTGCAATGACCGACCCCACGCCCCTGAACGACCTCGAGGAGAATCTCGCCCAGGGCGGCCAGCCCGAGGCCAGCCCCGTGGACGTCATCCTGTCGTTCCTGAACAGCGAGGTCTACATCCTCAGCCCCGATGGTGTGGAAGGCCTGGACGCACAGGTGGAGCCGCTGGTCCTGGGCAACGCCGACGGTGATCCCGTCCTGGCCGTGTTCTCCCACCCCAGCCGGGTGGACGGACAGTTCCTGGAAGCGGCCCCGAACGTGCTGGGCACGCAGGGCGCCGCCATCATCGCCAACATCGGTGAGGAGCTGGGCATGGTCATCAACCCCGGCGCCGCCTACGGTTTCGAAATTAATCCCGAGGGCGTGGCCAACATCAAACGCGACTTCAAGCGCGCCGACGAGCTCGCTGATGACGCCGCCGCGGATCCGGCCGGAGCCTGAGCCAGAACCTGTGACGCAGGACTTGTGACGCCGGGGTGCGTGCCGGGATGCCGGCGCGGTTGCCCGCAGGGGGAATAATGGCAGGATGCGGCTAGGCGTCCTTGATATTGGATCAAACACTGTCCACCTCCTCCTGGTGGATGCCCACCCCGGCGCGCGCCCTGTGCCGTTCGCTTCGCACAAGCGGCCGCTGTCCCTGGTCCAGTACCTGGAGCCGGACGGCAGCATCAGTGACGAGGGCCAGCATGAGCTGACAGAGTTTGTTTTGGAGGCATGGGAGTTCGCCGCCCGGCACAAAGCCGATGACCTCTTGGCGTTCTGTACCTCCGCGATCCGCGAAGCCACCAACGGCGCGGCGGTGCTGGCCCGGGTGAAGCATGAAACCACCGTTACCCTGCAGGAACTGACAGGCAGCGAAGAAGCGTCCATGACGTTCTTCGCTGTCCGCCGCTGGCACGGCTGGGGCGCCGGTCCCATCCTCAACCTGGACATCGGGGGCGGCTCCTTCGAAATGGCGTTCGGCCAGGACGAGCTGCCGGAGATGGCCACCTCCGTTCCGCTCGGCGCCAGCAGGCTGACACGCGACTGGCTGTCCGAGGACCCGCCCTCGGCCCGCAGCGTCAAGGAACTCCGCCGCTACATCCGGGCCACCCTGAAGCCTGCAGTCAGCAGCTTCGACGGGCTTGGCAGGGCCAACGTGGTGGCCGGAACCTCCAAAACCTTCCGTTCGCTGGCCCGGATCGCCGGCGCAGCCCCCAGCGCTTCCGGTCCCTACATCAAACGTGAACTGCAGGCCTTCGACCTTGGCGTCTGGGCGCAGCGGATCTCGGCCATGAAGGCCGAGGACAGATTGCACCTGCCGGGTGTCTCGGAGGCGCGCGCGCACCAGCTCCTGGCCGGCGCCCTGGTGGCGGAGGCGGCGCTGGAACTCTTCAAATTCAAGAAGGTCCGGATCTGCCCCTGGGCGCTGCGCGAGGGCCTCATCCTGCGGCGGCTGGACCAGCTGGTGTTTGCCGGCCCGCTGGAGCCCGCGCCGCACGTTGCTGCAGCCGCAGGCCGGATTGCCGCCGAGGCTCCTGCCGGCGCCTGACCGTTGGTTTTCCCGGCGCCTGGCTCCCGGCGTTGGCGTTGGCGTTGGCGTTAAAAGCGAAAGCACCGGGGCCGGCAGCAGGAAAATGGGGGGAAACCCGCTGCCGGCCTCCGGTGCCTCGGGCAGGAATCCCCATCCCTGCCGCATCACTCGCACCCTCAATGAGGTAATAACTACATTAGGGACCCAACTTGTGAAGTCCCTGCAGTGGATCTGGGAGCCGGCTGGGAATCTTCACATCTGCGCCGGAACAGCCGAACTGCAATGATGGAGTCATGAGCAACCGAATCGCATTCCTTGGCTGTGGATCCATGAACGAAGCCATCCTTGGTGGCCTGGTGGAATCGGGAACAAGTCCCGCAGACATCGTGGCCACCGTCCGGAGGGCCGGTCGCGCTGCGGAACTTGCCGAACGCCATCCGGGAATCACCGCCATTGCCGGCGAAGAGGAACCGGACAACAACAAGCAGGCCAGCATTGGCTCTGCCGTGGTCATCCTTGGCGTCAAACCGGTGGGCATCGCCGACCTGGCCCGCGAAATCAGCGGCTCCCTGTCGCCGGACACCATCGTGGTGAGCGTCGCGGCGGCAGTGTCCCTTGCCCAGCTTGAAGCTGCCCTGCCGGATGGCCAGCCCGTCATCAGGTCCATGCCCAACACGCCGGCCCGGCTTGGCCGCGGCGTGGTATCGGTCTCCCCGGGCACCAACTGCTCCCCGGACCAGCTGCAGCTGGTCAAGGAACTCCTGCAGGGCACCGGAACCGTGGTGGAAGTACCCGAGGAGCACGTGGACGCGCTCTCGGCCATCAGTGGCTCCGGCCCGGCCTACGCGTTTTACCTCGCCGAGGCCATGGCGACCGCTGGAGAGGAACTGGGGCTGGACCGCGAACTGTCCCAGCTCCTGGCCCGCGAAACCGTGGCCGGAGCCGGCTTTATGCTGGCGGAACCAGGCGCCGATGCTGCCGCGCTGCGTAAATCGGTGACCAGCCCCAACGGCACCACCGAACGCGCCATTGCAACGTTCGACGAGCAGGGCATCCCCGCGATCATTGCCGCCGGCGCCCGCGCCGCCGCAGACCGGGCAGCGGAAATCACGCAACAGCTCGGCTGAGGCCCTGGTCCACCGCCACCGCCACCGTTCGGGATCAGGGCCTTGCCGCGAAGCGTTCCAGCAGGTCCACGTGGCCTGACACGATCAGCATGTCGCGGGAGGAGACCTTGGTTTCGGGCCGGGCGTAGGTGAAGTCCTCGCCGGGAGACTTCACCCCCACGATGGTCACCCCGTACTTGGAACGGACCTTCGACTCGTCAAGGGTGAAGCCCACTGTTTCGCGGGGCGGGTACATCTTCACGATGGCGAAGTCGTCGTCGAACTCGATGAAGTCCAGCATGCGGCCGGACACCAGGTGTGCGGCCCGGACACCGGCGTCGGCTTCGGGGTAGATCACGTGATTGGCACCGATCCGGGTGAGGATCTTGCCATGGGAGGGCGTAATGGCCTTGACCCACAGGTGTTCGATGCCGAGGTCCACGAGGTTCACGGTGATCAGCACCGAGGACTCGATCGAGGTTCCCACTCCCACAACCGCGGAGCTGAACTCCTGCGCGCCCAGCTGGCGGAGCGCGTCGATGTTCGTGGCGTCCGCCTCCACCACGTGGGTGAGCAGCGGTGCCCATTTCTGGACCAGGTTCCGGTCGCGTTCGATCGCGAGCACTTCGCGGCCCTGCTTCACCAGCTGTTCAGCGGTGGACGACCCGAAGCGGCCCAGCCCGATGACCAGCACGGGTGCGTTGTGGGCCGGCCTGCGGGGAGCGTCTGGTGAACTAGCCAATGATGGGCCTCTCTTCGGGGTAGTGGAACAGCTGGCTGCGCTGGCGCAGCGCCAGTCCGGCGGCGAGGGTCACGGTGCCCACACGGCCGGCAAACATCAGCGCCGTCAGGACATACACGCCTTCCGGCGGCAGCTCGGCGCTCAGGTTGGTGCTGAGCCCCACGGTGGCGAATGCGGAGATCGTCTCGAACAGTACCCGGTCCATGGATTCGCCGCTGATGTGGAGCAGCAGGAACGCTGACACAGAGACCAGCGTGGCTCCGGCCACGATGACCGAGATGGCCACCCGCATGGTGCCCTGCGGGATGGTCCGGCCATAAACCTTTACGTCGGCGTCGCCGCGGGCTTCGGCAACGATGGCCAGGAACATCACGGCAATGGTGGTGACCTTGATGCCGCCGGCTGTTGAAGCGGAGCCGCCGCCGGCAAACATCAGGGCGTCGGTGAGGAGCATGGTGGTGGACTCCATCTGGTTCTGGTCCACCAGGTTGAAGCCGCCGGACCTGGTCATCACGGACGCGAACAGGGAATGGGTGATCTTGTCGCCCAGGTCCATGCCACCGATGGTCCGGAGGTTTTCCCATTCCATCAGCCCCCACAGAACCGAGCCCGAGACCAGGAGGATGAACGAGACCTGGATGGTGAGCTTGGTGTGGAGGTTCCACTTCTTCCAGTTCAGCCCGTTCTGCTGCAGGACCATCACCACGGGGAAGCCCAGGCTGCCCAGGAATACACCCAGCATGAGGGGAACCAGGATCCAGAGGTCCGTCTCGTAGGGGACGATGCCGTCAGAATGGGGCGTGAAGCCTGCGTTGTTGAACGCGGAAATGGCGTAGAAAATACCGTGCCAGACGGACTGCCAGAACGGTTCGCCCAGGGTGAGGAACCGAGGGATCAGGGTCAGCGCCAGGATCCCCTCGATCACCACCGACGTGGTGATGACGATCCGCAGCAGGGTGCCCACCTCACCCAGGCGGCCAGCGTTGTTCATGGCTTCCTGGGCGATCAGCTTGCCGCGGACGCCCAGCCTCTTGCTCACCATCAGCGCGAGCAGCGAGGCGAGTGTCAGCGTGCCGAGACCGCCGACGAAGATGCCCACCAGGATGACCAGCTGACCGAAAAACGACCAGTGCACCGCCGTCGACACCACTGTCAGGCCCGTGACGCAGACTGCCGAGACGGCCGTGAACATGGCCTGGTACAGGGGTGTGGGGGTTCCCGTGGCTGAGGCGAACGGCAGGGACAGCAGGAACGTGAACAACAGGCACACCGCGGCGAATGCGCTGAGGGCAAGGCGGGCGGGGGAGGTGTTGGCGATGTCGTCAATGAAGTCGCGCAGCCGCGTGAAGATCCAGAGGCCCTCCCGGTCCTGCGCTGCGGGGTGCCAGCTGGCCGGGTTCCGGGGCCTCGACTGGCTTTGCGTCATGTGTGCTTTTCCTCGGTCGAAACTGCTTCCCTGAGTAGTAAACCACTAATACCGGCGTAATGGCCGGGGCTTCGGGGCACCGCGCTCCGGTAGCCTGTGATTGATGACATACCTGCCCGGTCTCAGCCAGCCCGCGCCGCCAACCACTGTGGCGTGGAGCCCTGCCATGACGGCCTACAACTTTGGTCCCGGCCACCCGATGGCGCCTGAGCGGATGGACCTGACGGCGCGGCTGGCCGGCAGCCTGGGCCTCTTCGACCTGCCGCACGTGGACGTCGCGGCCCCGGAAGTGGCCACGGACCAGGAACTGTCGACAGTGCACTCCGCCGACTTCGTGGCGGCCGTGCGCCGCGTCAGTACCGATCCCACCCAGACGGACCAGGCCCGCGGCCTGGGGACCGATGATGATCCTGCCTTCGCCGGCATGCACGAGGCCGCCGGCCGGCTGGCGGGCGGCTCGCTGATGTCTGCCTCGCGGATCCTGGATGGCTCCGCGCTGCATGCGGTGAATTTCGGTGGCGGCATGCACCATGCGTCCCGGGAGAGGGCCAGCGGGTTCTGTATTTACAACGACGCGGCCCTGGCCGTGCAGCGGCTGCTGGACGGCGGCGTCAGCAAAGTGGCGTACATCGACGTGGACGCCCACCACGGCGACGGGACGCAGAGCATCTTCTGGGACGATCCCAGGGTGCTCACCGTGTCGCTGCATGAAAGCGGCCTGACCCTGTTTCCCGGGACCGGCTTCGCCAACGAGACCGGCGGGACCAATGCCGAAGGAACGGCGGTGAACGTTGCGTTGCCGTCAGGGACCGGGGACGCCGGCTGGCTGCGGGCCTTCCACGCCGTGGTGCCGCAACTGGTGGCTGCCTTTGCGCCGGAGGTGATTGTCAGCCAGCACGGCTGCGACTCGCACCGCGGGGACCCCCTCACGCACCTCAATCTCAGCGTGGACGGACAACGCGAGGCGGTCACCGCCGTCGGGAATATGGCTGCACGCCATTGCGGCGACCGCTGGATCGCCACCGGCGGCGGTGGATACAACGTGCTCCAAGTGGTTCCTCGGGCCTGGAGCCACCTGATAGCAATCGCCGCGGGCCGTCCGGTGCCGTTGCGGACCCCTGTGCCGGATGACTGGCGCCGGTATGTGGAGGAGAAGTTCGGGACCGCTGCGCCGGGCCTGATGGGCGATGACGTGGAGCTGTGGTGGCGTTCCTGGGAGGTGGGATTTGATCCCAACGACGCCGTGGACCGCACCGTGATGGCCACCCGCAAGGCCGTTTTCCCGGTGCATGGGCTGGACCCGTGGTTTGACTGAAACCGCCCCCGGCCGGGGCACTGCATCCGCCGAAATAGTGGATGCCTTTCGGCGTATATGTCGCTAGGGTGGGAGGCATGGTGACAGACGACGTATTTGCCGTCATTGCGGAATCGACCCGGCGGGACATTTTGGTGTCCCTGCGTGCCGGCGACAAGGCCGTGGGGGAATTGGTGGAGGAGCTGGCCGCGAGCCAGCCCACAATTTCGAAGCACCTGAAAGTTCTGCGCGAGGCCCAGCTGGTCAGCATGCGGGCCCAGGGCCAGAAGCGTTACTACGCTCTGAACCGGAAGCCGCTGGAGGGCATTGCCAGCTGGCTGGAGACGTTCGACGTCGGCGGCGGGGCTGCCGCGGAGACGGCCCCTTCCGTACAGCCGCCTGCGCCGGGCCAGGCTCCGGCGTTTGTGGTGGCAGCACCGGCCCCGTCTGCAGAAACCACAGCCCGCTCCACCGCAGGCGACATACCGCTGGCAGCCGTTGCGGACTCCAGCCCGGCGGATGTCCTGGTGCGGGACGGTGCCGAGTTGAGTGCCGCCGTCGTGATTCCCGGCGGCACCAGCACCACGCTCAGCGACGACACTGTTCCCCAGCAGATTGGCCGCACCGTGGGCCGTGCCGCCACGAAGGCCGCGGACCTGCTGGCGAACCTCCCCAAGTTCGGCCGCAAGAAGTAGCCCTCACCCAACTGACTCGCAGTTGTTGTCGTTTTCAGCGCTCAAAACGACAACAACTGCGAGTCAGTTGGG
>NZ_LFQH01000073.1:0-36115 GCF_001238605.1 Arthrobacter sp. ZBG10
TTCAAACTTACCCGATCACCGGAAGCTTTGCAAACCCGCATCCCTGACGCAGAATCACGCTTCAACAGCAACCACCCCACCCAAAAAACCGGCACGCAAACAAGCGAACCATATTCCAGGCCGTTCAAAATGGGGGTTGGTCACCCGCGGTACCCAGCTTCTCGCTGTCTCCCTCGCGGCGACTTAGAAAACAATACACCCCACCGCCCCCCACAGCAAATCGAGGTTCCAGGGGTGCTGACCCCAGTATTTCCGGGGCGGAACGGCCCATGAGGCATCCCAACCGGGCGCCGCCGCCGTTTCCTGGAGTTGTGGGCTGAAACACAACGGGAAGCGTACCGGGTTAAAGACGGAAGGGCCGGCAACCATATGGTTGCCGGCCCTTCTCAAGCAGCTGGAATCAGCAGTGCTGGATTACCAGGAAGACTTGGTGATGCCCGGAAGCTCACCGCGGTGCGCCATGTCGCGGAAGCGAACACGGGAGATACCGAACTTCTGGAAGGTACCGCGGGGACGACCGTCGATGATGTCGCGGTTACGCAGACGGATCGGGGACGCGTTGCGGGGCAGCTTCTGCAGGCCCAGGCGGGCTGCTTCGCGTGCTTCGTCGGTTGCGTTTGCATCAACCAGGGTCTTCTTAAGCTCGAGGCGCTTTGCAGCGTAACGCTCTACGATGACCTTGCGCTGCTCGTTGCGAGCAATCTTGGACTTCTTAGCCATGTTTAGCGCTCCTCACGGAATTCGACGTGCTGGCGGATCTTGGGGTCGTACTTCTTCAGGACCATACGGTCCGGATCGTTACGACGGTTCTTGCGGGTTACGTAGGTGTAACCCGTGCCCGCAGTCGACTTGAGCTTGATGATCGGACGTACGTCCTTGTCTTTAGCCACTAGAGCTTCACCCCACGAGCGAGAATGGCGGCGACGACAACGTCGATGCCGCGAACGTCGATGGTCTTGATGCCCTTTGCAGAAACCTGCAGAGTGACATTACGGCGCAGGGACGGAACCCAGTAGCGCTTCTTCTGAATGTTCGGATCGAACCGACGCTTGTTGCGGCGGTGCGAGTGCGAAATGCTGTGCCCAAAGCCCGGCTCGGCTCCGGTCACTTGGCAGTGTGCTGCCATGACTTCTCCTCAAGAATTGAAAGTAATGATCCGCATATCTGCTGCTGGATCATGCTGCTAAGTGCGACCCAAATTGATTGAGGGCGAACGGTCAGTCACGCAACTTGAGCCCCTAACTACCGGCCGCCCTGGAGAAATTACCGGACAACCGGAGCAATTGCGCACGCTCCGCGCACTTAGCGCCTACCAAGTCTACGAGTTCCGCCAATTAAAGACCAATCAGGCCGTCAAGGGTGTATAAGCAGGCAGCTTCCCGCGCAGGATCACAGCAAGGAAGTGCCGGTATTCACAGCAAAATGAAAGCTGTCGGGCTGATTCTGGATCCATGACCATACAACTCCCCCAAGCGCAGGCCGGGCCAGCAACACGCGGTCCCGCAGCCCGTCCCGGCAGGGACGGCAACGGCTTCGCCGTACAGCACCGGCGCCGCCTGCTCCGCGCCGACCTTCTCACAGTGGTGGCATGGGCTTCCGTTGCGGCGGCTGTGGCCCTGTGGCTTTCCGACGGCGGTTTGGCAGCGGCCGCGACACCTGCCGGTGCCGTGACCGCTGCCGGGATCGTGGCCGGCCTGGTGGGCATGGACCTGGTCCTGTTGATGCTCCTGCTGGCAGCCAGGATTCCCCTGGTGGACCGGACCGTTGGCCATGACAGGGCGCTGGGGTTCCACCGGAAGCTGGGCAAACCTTCCCTCTACCTCCTGCTGGCACACGGGCTGCTGATCGCCGTGGGCTATGGGATGGCCGCGGGCCTGGACCCCGTCAGTGAGGCAATCGCCCTGTGGTCGCTGGTCCCGGACATGTGGCTTGCCTACATTTCCATGGTGCTCTTCGTAGCGGTGGTGGTGACGTCCCTGGTGGCGGTCCGTCGCCGGTTCCCCTACGAGTTCTGGTACGCCGTGCATCTGCTGACCTACGCCGCAGTGGGTACGGCCATCCCGCATCAGTTCAGCGTTGGCGGGCTGTTCGCCGAGGGGACGTGGCAGCGCTGGTACTGGGCCGCGCTGTGCCTGGCCACCGGAGCCGCCCTGCTGTACTTCCGGGTTGTCCAGCCCATCGCCGCAACGAACCGGCACCGGCTCAGCGTGGTCCGGGTGGAACAGGCTGCTCCCGGCGTGGTGAACATTGTGATGAAGGGCCGCGCCCTGGACCGGCTGGCCGGCACCGGCGGCCGGTTCCTTATCTGGCGGTTCCTCGCCCAGGGAATGTGGTGGCATCCCCATCCCTTCAGTCTGTCGGCGGAACCGGTGGTCCTGGCAGCGGACGGGACAGGTACCTTGCGGATCACGGTCCGCAACCTCGGCAGCGGCTCGGGCGGGCTTGTCCGCCTGCGCACCGGAACCCGGGTGGCTGTTGCCGGACCCTACGGCCTGTTCGGAACCGCCGCGCGGACCAGGGACAAGGTGGTCTTGATGGGCGCAGGCATCGGCATCACCCCGCTGCGGGCCCTGCTGGAAAGCACCCCGTTCGCACCGGGCCAGGCCACGGTCCTGCTGCGCGGCCACAGCGACCGGGAACTGTACCTCAGCCACGAGATCCTCGAACTTTGCCGGCTCCGCGGCGCCCGCCTGTTCCACCTGACCGGCCCTCGGGACAGGCGGCAATCCGGCTGGCTCCCTGACGACGCAGTCCACAGTGGCTACTCCCTTACCTCCTATGTCCCGGACGCAGCCGACGCGGACATCTACATCTGCGGCCCGTCCGCATGGGCCGGGAACGTCATTGCGGACGCCACGGCAGCCGGCGTACCGGCCACCCAGATCCATCACGAAAGGTTCGACTGGTGAAAACACGGGGAACAGTTGCGGCAGCAGTCGCCTCGGCAGGGATCCTCCTGGCCGGCTGGCAGGCCGGCACCCAGGCCGGCGGCACCAGCATCATCACAGCAACAGGTACGACGGCGGAGGGATCGGGCGGTGCGTCCGGAACCAACGGTTCCGCCCCGGACAGCGCAACAACCAAGGGAACAACCAAGGGGACCACCAGCGGAACCACCGCCGCGGGTACTTTCACGGGAGCTGACGTCCAGACCCGGCTCGGCTCCGTACAGGTGCAGATCACCGTCGCCGGCGGCACCATCACCGACGTCACGGCGCTCCACCTGACCGATGACGACCGGAAGTCGATCCAGATCAGCAACCGGGCAGCACCGGTGCTCCGGAGCGAGGTCCTTGCGGCCCAGTCGGCCGACGTCCAGACGGTCAGCGGTGCCACCGTCACCAGCGGCGCCTACCTCACTTCACTCCAGGCAGCCATCGATGCAGCAAACCTCTGACCCCACCGAAGCCAGCGGCGCACCCCTGAAGATCCGCACCTTCACCAGCATGGGAACTGTCATCAGCCTCGCGCTGGTTCCCGACGGCCCGGCGGCAGGGCAGGCGGCGGACGACGAGCTTGCTGCCGCACTGGCCGTCGTCGAACGCCTTTTCCGGGACCTGGACGAAACGTTCAGCCTGTACCGGCCGGATTCCGAAGCGAGCCGGCTGGCCCGCGGTGAACTGACGCTGCCGCGTGCGTCGGACATCATGCGGGACCTGTATGCGGAGGCCCACGACTGGCGGCTGCGCACTGAAGGGGCGTTCAGCCCTGAGCGGCCTGACGGTGTGCTTGACCTCTCCGGGCTGGTGAAGGGCCACGCGATCCGTGAAGCCGGCACCTCCCTGCTGGCCCTGGGCCGCAGGAACTGGTGCCTGAATGCCGGCGGTGATGTACTGGCGGGCGGCTCCCCCGTCCCCGGCAGCGGCGAGCCGTGGCGGGCGGGAATTGTTGATCCCGGAAACCGCGGTTCCCTGGTCGCCGCCTATCCGCTGGCAGCAGCCGGCCGGCACCTGGCCCTGGCAACCTCTGGTTCAGCGGAGCGGGGCGACCACATCTGGCGCCAGCACGGCCGGCCGGCGGAGTTCAGCCAGGTGTCGGTTGCGGCGGCGGATATCGTCACGGCCGACATCCTGGCCACAGCAGTGGTGTCAGGCGGGACACCGATGCTGGACCGGGCAGCGGACGGCTGGGATGCCGCCATCCTGGCCGTACGGACTGACGGTTCGCTGGTGGCGACGCCTTCCTTCCGGCGCTAAAGCCGCGTCAGTGCCGGGTACTTGGGAGCCAGGCCATCGCCGGAGGACTTGCCCGTAACCCGGCGGACAACCCAGGGGCCGGCAAACTCGCGGACCCAGCGGGCGTTGGCGCGGAGGGCCTCTGCGCGGCTGAGTTCCGGAACCGGAGTCATGGGCGGAACGTCGATGGAGTGTTCGTGCGCCAGGACGTCCAGCACCCGCTTGGCCATGTTTGCGTGGCCGGCGGCGGACATATGCATCCGGTCCGTGGCCCACATGCCCCAGTCGTAGTATTCGCTGAAACGCCAGTAGTCCACCAGCAGGGCGCCGTGGTCGCCGGCGATGCCGCGGACCAGCTCGTTGTAGATCGCGGTGCGGCCGCGCATGGTGCTGAACACCTTCGACCCCCGCGCGTCGAAGCCCGTGAAGAGCACCACGGTGGCGCCGGTGGCACGCAACCTGCGGATGCCGTCGTCGTACTCGCCCAGGAGGTCGTCGATGTCGATTTTGGGACGAAGGATGTCGTTCGCGCCTGCGTAGATGCTCACCAGCGTGGGTTGCAGCGCTACGGCGGCATCCACCTGCTCGGCCAGGATCTGCCGGAGTTTCCGCCCGCGGATGGCGAGGTTGGCGTAGCCGAAGCCGGGATCCGCGGCTCCCAACTGCTCGGCCACGCGGTCGGCCCAGCCGCGGACCCCGTTGGGGCGCGTTGGGTCGTCGTCCCCCACTCCTTCAGTGAAGGAATCGCCAAGGGCCACAAACCGGGAAGAGAATTCCATCCGGCCAGTTTGCCATCCGTTGCCGCGAGCAACCAACTGGCGGGGCCGGCATCAGTTTTCGCGCAGGATCCAATGGTTGGCATCCAGCCGGCCAACCACCTTCTCGCCGATCCGGGCCAGGTCCTGGACGTCCTGGTCCGACAACGCATCAAGGAACAGTTCCCGGACCGTTTCAACATGGCCGGGCGCCAGCCCAACGATGGTGGCCATCCCCTCGGCCGTGAGGTGGGCGGTGGTGACCCGGGCGTCGTGGGGATGCGGTCGGCGCTCCACCCAGCCCCGTTTCTGCAGCTTGGTCACCACATGGGACAGCCGGGACAGCGAGGCGCTGCTTCGTGCGGCGAGCTCGCTCATGGGCAGGAACCGCTCTTCCGTTTCGGAGAGCATGGCCAGGACCGTGTAGTCGAAGAGGGACAGCTTCCCGGCCGCGTGCAGCTTGGTGTCCAGGGCCGCCGGAAGCAGCGTGTTGATGCTTACCAGGGCCAGCCAGGCACGGCGTTCGTCGGCGCTCAGCCAGCGCGGTTCGGTCATGCGTCAATACTACGAGAAAGCCGTCGTTGATCCTTCAACCAGGCCCGCTGCCCCCGGTAGGGTGGGCGTATGTATGTTGTTTCCTTGACCTACCGCGTCCCGCAGGACATCGTCGATTTCCACAACGACGGCCACATGGCCTGGCTCCAGGAGGCCTTCGACAACGGCGTCTTCATCGCCGCCGGCCGCAAGGTGCCGCGGACGGGTGGGTTGCTGTTGTCGCAGGTGGACCGCGCCACCCTGGATGCCAGCCTGGCGCAGGACCCGTTCTATGCGAACGGTGTTGCCGAGTTCGACGTCGTCGAATTCCATGCCGGCCGGGTGGCGCCGGGGTTTGAAAACCTGCTGGACAGCTGAGGCGCATCAGGCGGCGGTTTTTTCGGCCAGCTTCCGCAGCCCGCCTTTGCGGGGCACCTTGACCGGTTCCGGCCAGCGCGCCGTGAGCGTGTCCCCCAGCGTGATCCCCCGGATCTTGCGGCCGAACAGCGGCAGGACCCAGTCGTTGATCCACCGCCGCTGATGGCGTTCCCATTCCCGCAGCCCGCGCCGCGCCGGCGCTTCCCAGTCCTTGGGCCGGATCTTGTGCGGCACTCCCAGCTGGTCCAGGACCTGCCCGGCCAGGTACCTGTGCCCGGCCTTTGACATGTGCAGCCGGTCCGCGTCCCACATCCGCCGGTCGTGGAACGCGTCCAGGCACCAATAGTCCACCAGGACGGCGCCATGCTGCTCCGCAATCGCGCGGACGTGGCGGTTGTAGAGGGTGTTGCGCTTCTTCAGCGGTTCCAGCAGGGCCGAGACCTTGACGTCGAACCCGGTGAACAGCACCAGGACAGCCCCGGTGCCGGCCAGGCGGGCCACCAGCTGTTCGTAGTCGGCCATCAGCGCTGCCATGTCGGTTTTCAGGTCCAGGATGTCATTGCCGCCGGCGTACAGGGTGATCAGTGCCGGTTCCATGGCCAGCGCCGGTTCCAGCTGCTCGGCCACGATGTGCCGCAGCCGCTTGCTGCGGATGGCCAGGTTCGCGTAGCGCCACCCGGGCTGGTCCTTGGCCAGTTTCTCGGCCACCCGGTCCGCCCAGCCGCGGACCCCGTTGGGCAGCCGGCCGTCGCGGTCGCCCACACCCTCGGTGAACGAATCGCCCAGGGCAACAAACACGCGACGGCCACTTTGGGGCAGCAAGGGGGCAACAGGCACCAGCCCACGCTAACCGGCCAAAGCGGCCAGCGGACGACGGCGGCATGAACAGGAAGGTGCTCAGCCCTCCGCTTTGCCCTGCCGCCAGTAGCCCATAAAGGCCACCTGCTTGCGGTCGATGCCCACATCGCGCACCAGGTAGCGGCGCATGTCCTTGATGACGGCCGCCTCACCGGCGATCCAGGCGTAGAACGGCATGGCGCCGGCTGGCATGTCCGGGTTCTTGGTTGCGGCGATCGCCCCGGTTTCCATCCGCGCGGGCGTCTCCCAAAGGATGTCCACGTCCACGTTGACGTCTTCGGGCTCGGGTCCCGCGCCGCCGTCGGCCGCTTTTAGGCCCACCCAGCCGGGCACGGGGACGGCCTTCCGGACGGCGTCCTGCAGGAGTTCGCCGTGCGGACGGGACCGGCCGATTGACGCACCGCGCGCCAGCCAGGTGATCTGGACGTCGGCGGCGGACTCCAGCTCCTGGAAGTCGCCGGCTTCGGGAACCTCCAGGATGGCGTGGCCGCTCATGTAGGCGGGCAGGCTTTCGAGGATGGCGGAGATGGCCGGGAGGGCGGTCTCGTCGCCGGCGAGCAGGACGCGCTGGGCCAGCCCGGGGCGCCATTCGATGCCGCCGTAGTTTTCCGCGGTCCGGCACAGGGCGGCCCGGTTGTTGGGGCCGATGATGGTGATGGCGTCGCCGGGCTTGGCGTTCAGGGCCCAGTTCGCGGCCGGGCCGCCGTGCCCGTGGTCATCAAAATGCATCACGAAGTCCACGTCGATCTCCGGGTACACGGAATCAAGCCGGGACGAGCGGACCGTGTAGGTGCGCATGGAACCGCGGACGGCCGGGTCCATGGCGAGCCATTCGCGGTACCAGCCGGCCTCGGTCATTTCGAAGGCCGGCAGGGGCAGTTCGGTGCCGTCTGCGGCAAGGGACGGGATCATCAGCTTGATGCGCAGGTCCAGGGAGTCGCCGTTGACGCCGAAGTCCCGCAGCGCGTACCCGCCGAAGGTGATCCTGCGGAAGTTGGGGCTCAGTTCCTGGACGGAGGAAACGGTCACCTCGAAGGCGAGGGTCATGGGCTCGGTGGTGGCAACTTCTCGGGTGTTCATGAAACAAGCTCCAGTTCGTTGGCTGGGACGTGGTGGCGCCCGATGGGAATGATCAGGGGGGTACCGGAAACGGGGTCCGGGATGACCCGGGATTCGAGGCCGAAGACGCTGCTGACCAGTGCCTCCGTGACCACCTCCTGCGGGGTGCCCGCGGCCACCACCGCTCCGGCTTTCATGGCGATGACGTGGTCGGCATAGCGGGCGGCCAGGTTGAGGTCGTGCAGGACGATGGCCACGGTGGTGCCGCGGCTGCGGTTCAGGTCGGTGATGAGATCAAGCACCTCCACCTGGTGGGCCAGGTCCAGGTAGGTGGTGGGCTCGTCCAGCAGCAGGACTTCGGTTTCCTGCGCCAGGGCCATGGCGATCCAGACGCGCTGGCGCTGCCCGCCGGAGAGTTCGTCCACGTCCCGTTCGGCGAGGGCCAGGGTTTCGGTGGCCTCCAAGGCCCGGTGCACGGCGGCGTCGTCCTTGTCGCTGCTGCTGCGGAAGAAACCCTGGTGCGGGTACCTGCCACGGCCCACCAGGTCGCGCACGGTGATGCCGTCCGGGGCGGTGGGGTGCTGCGGGAGCAGGCCCAGGGTGCGGGCCAGTTCGCGGGCGGGCCGGGAATGGATGTCCTTGCCGTCCAGGGTGACGGTGCCGGCGGCGGGTTTCAGCAGCCGCGAGAGGCCGCGGAGCAGCGTGGACTTCCCGCAGGCATTGGCGCCCACAATCATGGTCACCCGGCCCTCGGGAATGCCAACGCTCAAGCTGTCCACCACGCAGCGCTGGTCGTACTTCAGCGTCAGGTCCTTGGCATCGAGAACTGCCATGTCAGGCGTCCTTTCGGTTGGCAGTGACCAGGAGCCACAGCAGGAACGGGGCGCCCAGGGCGCCGGTGATAACGCCCACGGGCAGGACCGTGCCGCCCAGGATCAGGGGGGCGAGGTTGGCGGCGAAGTAGTCGGCCGCGAGGACGATCACCGCGCCCACCAGGGCCGACGCCGGGAGGCTGGCTTTTTTGGTGAAGCGGCGCGCGATCGGTCCCGCCAGGAACGCCACAAACGCCACAGGCCCCGCGGCGGCGGTGGCTACGGCGGCGAGGGCCACGGCGACGATCACCAGGGCAAGCCGGGCCACGCCGACCTTGATGCCCAGGCCGGCGGCGGCGTCGTCGCCGAGTTCGAGGATCCGCAACGGGCCGGCGATCAAGGCCACGGCCGGGACCAGGATCGCCAGGGCGATGGCCAGGACACCGGCGCGGTCCCAGTTGGCAGAGTTCAGGGACCCGTTGAGCCAGACCAGGGTGTCGGCCGCGGTGCGGATGTCGGCCCGGGTCATCAGGAAGTTGACCACGGCGTGCAGGGCAGCGGCGATGCCCACGCCGGCCAGGACCAAACGGTTGCCGGCAGCGTTGCCGTTGCTGGTGCCGCGCATGGCCCCGCCGCTGGAGATGCCGTAGATGAGTGCCGCCACGGCGAGGGCGCCGGCCATGGCGGCAACGGAGACCGTGGGCCCGGTGGCGCCGAAAACAACAATGGCCACCACGGCGGCGGCGCTGGCGCCGTAGCTGATCCCGATCACGTCGGGGCTGGCCAGCGGGTTGCGGAGCATGGTCTGGAACAGGGCGCCGGCCAGGCCGAACGCAACGCCGATCATGGTGCCTATCACGGCCCGGGGCAGCTTGTTCTCCATCACGATGAAGCTGGCGCCGGGGATCTTGTCACCGCCGGTAAAGTGCGCCACCAGGATCCTGATGAAGTCCGGGATGGTGACGGTGTAGCTGCCCAGCAGGATGGAGACGGCGAAGAGGACCACCACGGCGGCTGCCAGGATGGGGGTCCGGTTGATCCGGCGCCGGCTCTGCCGTTGCCCTATCACTTCTGGTCCCCCCGGGGTGGTTTTGGCGACCGGAAGTGATAGCGCATCCGGGGCGGCGGGAGTGGTGTCGGTGCGGGTCACAGCCCGGCCCCCTTGCCGCGGCGAACCAGCCAAACGAAGAACGGGGCGCCCACCAGGGCGGTCATAATGCCGGCCGGGACTTCACCGGGCAGCAGGATCACGCGGCCGATGATGTCGGCGCCCAGGAGCAGCACCGGGGCCACCACCAGGGAAAACGGCAGGATCCAGCGGTAGTCCGGTCCGGTCAGGAAGCGGACCGCGTGCGGAACCACCAGGCCAACAAAGCCGATGGGTCCGGCCAGGGCGGTGGCGGTGCCGCACAGCAGCACAATCCCGAGGGCGGCCACGCCGCGGGCCAGGCCCACACGCTGGCCGAGGCCGCGCGCAATGTCGTCGCCGAGAGCCAGGGAGTTGAGGATGCGGCCGGTCAGGAGCACAACCGCGGCGCCGACGGCGAGGAAGGGCAGCCCGGGCAGGACCACGGACCAGTCGCGGCCGGCCACCCCGCCGACCTGCCAGAAGCGGAACCGGTCCAGGGTGTCCTGGCTGGAGACCAGGACGACGTTCATGAGCGAGTACAGGCCGGCACTCAGCGCGGCACCGGCCAGCGCGAGCTTGACCGGGGTGGCGCCGTCCCGGCCCAGGGACGCAATGAGGTACACCAGCACCGCGGCGGCGCCGGCACCGATGAAGGCGAACCAGATGTAGCCGGAGAAGGTGGCCACCCCAAAGACATAGATGCCGGTCACCACGGCAAGCGCCGCCCCGGCGTTGACCCCGATGATGCCCGGATCGGCCAGCGGGTTGCGGGCCACGCCCTGCATGGCGGCACCCGCAAGGCCAAGCGCCCCGCCCACCAGGAGGCCAAGGGCGGTGCGGGGGATACGTGCGTGGACCACGGCGTGGTCGCCGTTGGCGGCATCGAAGCTGGTCATCGCCTGCCAGACGGTGGCCAGGGGAAGGCCCCTGGCGCCCACGGCCAGGGAGGTCCCGGCAAGGAGCAGCAGTACAACGACGGCGGCCAGCAGCCAGGCGGTCCGTTTCCCTCCGGAAGCGGACCACTTGACGGGACCACGGGAGACCCGCCCCGGCACCGGGGTGCCGGCGCCGGGCGCCCACTGGTCCGCCGTCGTTGTACCCTGCGTCATGGCGAAGTGCCTACTTCACTGCGTCCGCGGCGGTGGCCAGCTGCGGCAGGAACGTGTCCAGTGACCACGGCAGGCTCAGCGGTGACGACGCGGAGATGGACAGCGTCAGCGTGTTGTCCGAATCGGCCACGAGGGCGCCGTTTTTGATGGCGGGGATCTGGCCCAGCAGCGGGTCGGCCTTGATGGCGTCCGTGGTGGAGGCATCCGGAACCCAGGTCACGAAGATGTCCGAGTCCAGTTCGTTGGCCTTCTCAGCGGACCAGGCGATAAAGAAATCCTTGGACCCCTTCGAGTTGTCCTCCACCACGGGGGCGAGCTTCATGCCGATCTCCGAAAGAAAACGGGGGCGGTTGTCGTTGGCGGTGTAGACGTTCACGCCATCACCCTTGGCAGGCTCGAGGTTGCCGTAAATGAAGGTCTTCTCTGCCAGCTGGGGGAACTTGGACACCTTGTCCGTGACGGTCTTCTCGGTGTCGGAGACCAGCTTGGTGGCTTCTGCTTCCTTGCCCAGGGCCTTGCCGATGATGGTGGTGGAGTCCTGCCAGGACGTGCCGTACGCCAGCTCAGGGTGCGCCACCACGGGTGCGATCTCGCTGAGCTTCTTGTAGTCCTCTTCGGTCAGGCCGGAGTAGGCGGCCAGGATGACGTCCGGGGTGAGCTTGGCGATCTCTGTGAAGTTGATGCCGTCCGCCTCGGAGTACTGGACGGGGGCCTTGTCCGTGCCAAACCCGGCACCCAAATCCTCGAGGGCCGCGTCCTTCCACGGGGTGGAGCCCTTGTCGTTGCCGCCCCATTCGTTGGTGGGGACGCCAACGGGCACCACACCCAGGGCAATGGCAACGTCGTCGTTGACCCAGGAGACGGTGGCGACCCGGGTGGGCTGCTTTTCGATGGTGGTCTCGCCGTAGACATGTTTGATGGTCACGGGGAAAGCTGTGCTGCTGGAGCCGGCAGTGCTGGCGTCCGGTGTGGAGGCCGCGGGGCCCGTGGAGCAGGCCGAGAGCGTGAGGGCCGCTGCGGCCAGGACCGCCGTCGCCTTGCCGGCTGATTTGAACAGCGTCCGGCGGGTGGCGGTCAGGCCGGTGAAGTGGGGGGAAGTCACGGAACTCCTTAGGTGAATGATGCGAACCTAAGTAAGGCTAGCCTAGCCTCCCCCCTATTACGAAAGGTTTGCGTACCTTAATCATTTCCCGTGACGAAGGACACACGCCACGCGGGCTAACGCAGGACGATGTCCACCGGGTTCGCCTCGGACCGCCAGGCCCCTTCCGCCCCTGCCGTGGGCCTGATCACCGGGGCCGTGAGGACGCCTGAACGGTTGGTGCGCTTGTCCCGGAGGATCTCGGTGACGGACCCCAGGTGCCGGGACAGGTCGATGACGTTTTCCGGGGCCGCCAGCAGCAGCTGGAACCCGAATTCATGCAGCGCCTTGATGCCGGCGCCGGCGAACTCTTCGGAGGCCAGGACGAAGGCTTCATCCATCATCACCGTGCCGTAGGTGGTGAAGCCCTGCTCCGCGATGCCCAGCTGGTAGCTGAGCGCTGCCGCCATGATGAACGCCGTGAACCGCTGCCGCTCGCCGCCGGACATCGACCCGGTGTCGGCGTGCATAAAGACCTCGGACCGCTTCCCGCCGCGGGGTCCGGTAACGTCGCGGTGTTCCTTGCACTGGATAAAGAGGTGGCCGCGGACATCCAGCACCTCGGCGCGCCAGCGGCGGTCCTCCGGAGCCTGCGAGCCCAGCCGCCGGACCAAGGCCTCCAGCGACTTGTAGCGGGCGGTGAGCTCGGCGTCCTCGTCGCGTTCCTGACCGGCTTCGGGCCGCGCCGGCCGGGTGTGGCGGGCCTTGAGCGCGTTCTGGATGGCGTCCTTGAACGCCTTGGCAGTGGGCGGCAAAGTCTGCTTGATGTCCAGCTCCAGGAAGCTTCCTTCATGGAAGTTCACCTGCGACAGGATGCCGTTCAGCGGCAGGATCCGGCTGGTGATGGACCGCCGCTCTTCATCCAGCAGATGCAGCAGCGTGCTGAACGATTCGTGCGTGCGCTGGTTGAAGAACTGCCGGAATTCGGCTTCCTGTGCC
This sequence comes from Arthrobacter sp. ZBG10, assembly GCF_001238605.1. Classification (NCBI taxonomy): domain Bacteria; kingdom Bacillati; phylum Actinomycetota; class Actinomycetes; order Micrococcales; family Micrococcaceae; genus Arthrobacter; species Arthrobacter sp. ZBG10. Next base: position 12,890 of record NZ_LFQH01000073.1, read on the forward strand.
GGCAGCCCGTCGCTGACAATCGCGTGGTACCGGGTTTCGAAGTCGGCTGCGGCGCCGATGCTGGTGCCGTGGTCGGCCGAGATGGCGCTGCCCCATTCGCGGACAAACCCCTCAAAGATCCTGGTGAGCCGCTCAGCGGTGCCCTGGCCGCGGGATTCGGCGGCGTGCAGCTCCCCCAGGAGCGTGGAGCGCACCCGGTTGGCCAGGTTGTCCAGTTCATGCAGCTCCGTGATGTCGCCGAACCCGTCAAAGTAGGGCGCCAAGGCTTCGACGGTGGCGTCCGACGGCGGCGCTTCGGCCAGGCGCCCGCGCGCGGCGTGCAGCAGGGAATCGGCGGTGGTCAGCTGCCGGTCCAGCGCCTTGTACTCGCTTTGCAGGACGGCAGCCGACTCGGTGCTGGACTGGTGTTTCTGCCGGGCCTGCTCGATGTTGGCGCGCAGCGGTTCCAGATCCGCCTGCGCTGCGAGCGCATCCTTGAGCCGCTGCTCGATCCGTGCCAGGTCCTCCGCCGCGACGGCGGCCGACACCTGGTCCCAGGGCCTGTCGTCCGCTGCGACCCGGCGCAGGGCTTCAAGCTGGCGGCCCATGCCCTGGTGTGATTCCTCCCGGCTCTGCGCCAGTTCCGCGGCCTTGGCCACTTCCTGCCGGAGGTCGGCCACCTGACTGGCCACCAGTTCCAGCTTGGCGGCGTTGTCGAAGCCCAGCACGTAGTCCTGGCGGCTGGTGAACCGGTCGTCCTTTTCCACGGTGTGGCGGTTGCGTTTGACCACCCCGCCAAGGCTCAGGCCCTTGTCCAGGGCGGCGAGTTCGTCCGGGTCCTCCACGCAGGGGAAGGCGAAGTCGAGGGCGATCCGCTCGCGGACCCATGCCCCTGCTTCCGCTGCCCCGCCGGCGGTGAGGATATCCAGCTTGCGGAGCAGGTCGCCGTCGTTCACGTCCTCCACCGCCAGCGCACCGCCTGGCAGCGGCTTGGACACGTCCACGGCGCGGAGGGCGCCGCGGATGTTGTTCGCGTTCAGGTACCGGGTCACGGCGCCGAAATGCTCGCCTGGCACCAGCAGCGTGGTGGCGAGGCTGCGCAGGGCCCGCTCAGCGGCGGGGCGCCAGCGCTCCTCGCCTTCCAGCAGGTCCATCAGTTCCCCCGCAAAGGGCATCTGGTCCTCGGGCACACCGGTGGCCGCGGCAATCGCGGTCCGGTTTTCAATGCTCGACGGCGGCAGCAGGGATTTGCGTGTCTTCAGGGACACCAGCTCCTGCTCAGCCGCGGCGAGTTCCCGCTTGCGGGTCGCATGGGCGTCAAAGGCCTCAAACCGAAGCTCCTGCAGGGCCTGGGAGTCGTCCTTCAGCTCGGCGGAGCGGGCTGCTGCCTGTTCGTGCGCCTGATCCCAGCCTGCGGCCGTCCAGGCCAGCTGCAGGCCGGCATCGGCGAGCGCGGCGCGGGCGGCCTCCTCCACCTGTTCGCGGAGCTTCAGGCTGACGCGCGCGTTCTCGAGCGACTGTTCGATCGCGGAGATCGCGTTGCCGCCCTGGGTGTTGTAGTCCGTTTCCAGCTGCCGGAGATCCTTGGCCAGCGCATCCCGGACGGTCCGCTCCGCCCCGAGGTCCTGGGCCTTGGCCTGTGCGAGCTCCCGGAACCGGGTCAGCGTCTTTTCGTGGACGGTGACTGCCAGCTGCTGCCGGTACGCCTCGAATTCGCCGCCTGCGAGGTCCCGCAGCCGGTTGGCGTCCAGCAGCGCCTGGGCGTACTCGCGGTTCAGCCCAGGGACCGGCGCCAGCTGGTCGCGCTGCTGGCGGACGTCTTCGAGCCGCTGCCGGATGGACATCAGGTTGCTGAACTCCTCCACCACGTCGTCGGCCGCCGCCAGGGTGGCCGGGGCGTCCAGGACCTGGTCCCGGAAGAAGGTGTTGACGCTGCCGCCCAGGCCTTTACCGGCCTGGATGACCCGCAGCAGCGGAAGCGCCTGGTCCGAGTTGATGCCCAGCAGCCGCCGGAAGCGCTCGGCAAACGCCTTATGCACGTCAAAAACCTGGGCGTCCGGGAACACCGTCTCCAGCGCGGCCTTGGTGAAGCGCTTGTCCGCGATGTCCTCCAGGGCCGGCAGGTCCAGCGGTGAGCTGTCGATCAGGTAGAACCGGCCAACACTCGATTCCGTGCCGTTTTTGGGCAGGTCGAAGAGCGCGGACACCGTCACCCTGGTACCGGCTGCGTTGTCGAACGTCAGCGCCACCGCTGACCAGGTGGCGCCGGGGCGCTGGAACGCACTTGCCGAGCCCTCGCCCACGGCTTTGTCGCCCACCTTGCCGCGCATGTACGTAAAGGTGGTGCGTTTGTCCTCCACGGCCCCGCCGGAGCGCTGGGCTGCGGCCTCGTTGGACCGCGGCCGCGCGTCGAACACCCGCAGCATCGCGTCGAAAAGCGTCGACTTGCCGACGCCCGAGTTGCCGGTCAGCAGGGTGCCGTTGCGGTCCACATGCATGGTGTGCGCACCGTGGAAGGTGCCCCAGTTGACCACCTGGACCAGCGCCAGCCGCATCTGCCCCGGGTTCGTTTCTTCCCCGAGGGGAAGCATGCTGGCGATGCTCACTTGGTGCCTCCTTCGGGGTTGGTGGTACCGTCCGCGTCGTCGGCGGCATCCTCGTCGGTCGCTGTTTCGGCGTCGAGGTCAAGGAGCGGTTCGGTGCCCGACGGGTCCGCCGAGGCTGCGACCAGGGCTTCGATCTGGGCCGGGATATCGCCGATGTTTTCGAACGGGAGGGCCAGCGGAAGGGCGTTGGAGATGGTGTACACGTCGTCCAGGCCCGTGGCCAGCAGGAGCTGGCGGGCCAGGAGCTTAGTGATGGCCCGGGTCACCACGTCGGAATCCCGCAGCGCGTCCTGCTGGCCCGAGGGCTGGTAGTGGGCCACAAGGTCGGCGATTTCCTCGCGGGTGATGGTGGGGTCAGTCTGCGCCGTCACGTGCCGGTCCAGCAGCAGGCGGAGCCGGAGCAGCACAATCGTCTCCACCCGGCTCAGCGCTCGCTGCTGCCGGAGGATGCTGGAGCGGGTGCTGCCGCCGATCGCGTCCGGATCCACGGGACGCAGCACAGCAATTTTGCGGTCATGGTCCAGTTCCATGGTGAGGAACAGTTCGGAGAGCCTGCTGCGGATGATGACCCGGTTATCCAGCAGAACCGTCCAGAGTTTCTCGTCGCGGCCGCCGTCTATGTACGGTCCCTTGAGCAGCTTCACCAGCGCCTGCCGCACGCGCATGGGCAGCACCCCGGTGTCGCCCGGAAAGAGGGCAGCGCCGTCAATGAACGTGTCGCGGGGCCCGGCGGCACGGGAGCGCCCGGCTGCGGGTTCGGCGTCCGCCCCTGCCCGGGCTACGGCAGCAGGTCCGGCGGCTGCGGCAACGGATTCGGAAGGTTCTGTTCCGGTTTCAGCGGAGGGTTCAGTCATCGTCAATCCTTTGCGAGGGTGACCACCGGCAGGTATGCCCTGCGCCGGGTGCCGTCTATCTGTTCGAAGTCCAGTCCGGCCCAGGCCCCGCGGTCGAAGTCCGCGCCGTCCTGCAGGGCCTGGGAGAGGAGGCCGCGGATGGTGTTGATGTGCTGCTCCCCGGGCGGCAGCTGTTCCCAGGCGTCCGCCAGGGTGGCTGCCCCGGCCATGGCGGAACGGATCGCAGCCGGGTTGGCCTTGCCGGTCCGCGGCGAGCGCACCCGGTCGGAGTCGCTGAACGCGATGGGGTCGGCAAGTTTGGGCGGGGCCGCAAACCCGTCCGGGTCATAAAGCTTCACCATCGACAGCGATTCGAATCCGGCGTTGAAGAGCACCGGTCCGCGGACCAGGCCGGGGCGTTCGCGCTCATACGGGAGTGACCTGATGGCCTGCTCCGCTTCGCGGAGGACCCTGCGGAGCCGGACGGACTGCCGGAAGTCGTCGCTTTGGACGTAGGTGTTGAGGCTTTCGCTGAGCTTGCCGTAGATCCGCTGGATCTGGCTGTGCTGCTGGCGGAGCTCAGCCACCAGGTTCTTCAGGGTCTCCCTGTCATCCGCGGACAGGTCGTCGGCAAACTGCCTGCTGAGGACTTCACCGATGGCGGACCTGAACCGGACCTGTTGCTGCGGGTCCTCCAGGAACGCCGTGAACGACCGGAACGTGCGGCCCTCGGGGCTTTGCCGGAGCCGCTTGTCAGCGGCCAGCACCTGGGCCATCGTGGCGCCCTTGGTCAGGGATTCCTCGATGATCTGGTTGCGGAGTCCGCCCACCAGCTCCTCGATCCGGTCACGCATCTTTTTGTAGTCGGCGGGCAGGCTGGCCGCGAGGTCCAGGATGTTGCCGGCGGCTTCCACGGCGTCGTCGTCATCCAGCACGCCGTCGAAGTCGCCGCTGCTGATGTCCTGGATCAATTGCCGGCGCTCACCGATTTCCTCTTCCAGGGATTCCAGCCGCGCGCTTTGGTCCGGGTTGGTTTCGTTGGCCAGCTTTTCCACGTCGCCCAGGAGGGTGCCCAGGCGGGAGCCGTTCAGGGTGGACCGCTCACTGGACAGGCTGTCCAGGAACGCCAGCACGCGGGCTGCAGGTTCGGTGACCTCATAAACAATCCGGCCCGACTGGTTCCGGCGGGTCAGGAACTGCCGCCGCGTCCATTCATCGCCGAAGGCCTTCCCGTTGGCGCCGCCACCCAGCCCGGGGTCCTGGCGGCGAAGCTCTTCAAGGAAGGAGTCGACGTCGGCGTGGAACTCTTCGAGCGGAAGCTGCGGGCGGGTACGGGTGAAGGATGCCTGCAGCACGGCGATCACCCAGGGAGCCGATCGCGTCAGCGCCCAGGCGGGGCCCTTTGTCAGGAGTTCGAGGTCCCGAAGCCTGGCGCTGATCGCGTCAGCGGATGACCTGGCGGAGCGGGGCACGCACTCTCCTTGGGCTGTGGGTGGGCGGGGTTGCGGCAGCACGGACGGAAAACTGCCAACTACAAGGTTAACGCAGGCGCCGCGACCGGCCCGTGACCTACCTGGCGGTAGTGTTTCGATCCCGTATCAACAGGCCTTTCCCGCGCCCGGGCTCTGGTCCCGCATGCGGCCGCACCCTACGCTCGGTGCTACCGATCTCATCCGAAGCAGCGCCGCAGCAGGGGGACTCATGAGCTTTGATCTCAGCACCGTGGAAACGGGCACCTTGGTTTTCGCCGGAACACTGGTATTTGCCGTCCTCCTGGCCGGGTTCGTGTTGACGGCCGGCCTGCTCGCCCTGGCGCTGCTGGGGGTGGGAAAGGCCACGTGGTTTGTGTTGTCCACCGCACTGCTGGCAGCGGTGCACGGCATCAACGCGGGCTGGGACCGGCTGGTCCACCGGGCCCGGCAGGGAGCCGCTGCCGGCGATTTCCAGGTCCAGCCTGCCACTGGTACGGGAACCTACCCGCGGGTAATCTTGAGTGACAGCTGAAGGGTTCTCCAACCCGGCGGATCCATGGCTTCACCGGCCACTTCGGGCCTAGGAGAAAACCCATGAGCTCCGCTACGGACAGCACCACCGACTCCCCCATCGAAGACACCCCGGTGCCGGCCAGCGACATCGGCGCCGGCATCACGCCGGAGCAGGCCAGGGCCGTGGCCGAAGCTGCCCGGGAAACCGGCTGGGACCGGCCAAGCTTCGCCAAGGGCCTCTACCTCGGAAGTTTCGACCTGGGCCTGGTGCACCCTTGGCCCACACCGGATCCCGCGTCCGTGGCCCGGGGCGAAGAGTTCATGGAACGGCTCACCGCTTTTGCCCGCACCATGTCAGGGCAGGTCATCGAAAGGGACTCCCGGATCCCGGACGAATACATGCGGGGCCTGGCCGGCCTGGGTGTGTTCGGCATGAAGATTCCCGAGGAATACGGCGGCCTGGGCCTGTCGCTGGTGTATTACGGCCGGGCCCTGGCCCTTCTGGGCAGCGTCCATCCGAGCCTGGGCGCCCTGTTGTCCGCACATCTTTCCATTGGCGTGCCGGAACCGGTCAAGGTTTTTGGCTCCCCGGAGCAGAAGCGGGAGTACCTGCCCCGCTGCGCCGAAGGCGCCATCACCGCATTCCTGCTCACGGAGCCGGATGTGGGCAGCGACCCGGCCCGGATGGGCAGTACGGCAACGCCAACGGACGACGGCGACGCCTACATCCTGGACGGCGTGAAGCTCTGGACCACGAACGGCGTGATCGCCGAGCTGGTGGTGGCGATGGCGGTGGTTCCGGCCCGGACGGACCCGGACGGGACCGTGCACAAGGGGGGCATCAGCGCCTTCATTGTGGAAATGGACTCCCCCGGCATCACCGTGGAGAACCGCAACGCCTTTATGGGCCTGCGCGGCATTGAGAACGGCGTCACCCGCTTCCACCAGGTCCGGGTCCCGGCAGCCAACCGCCTGGGCCGTGAAGGCCAGGGGTTGAAGATTGCCCTGACCACCCTCAACACCGGACGGCTTTCCATCCCGGCCCTGTGCGTGGCGTCAGGACGCTGGAGCCTGAAGATCGCCAGGGAATGGTCCAACGCCCGCACCCAATGGGGCCGGCCCGTGGGCGAACACGAGGCGGTGGGTAAAAAGATCGCCTTCATTGCGGCGTCCGCGTTCGCGCTGGATGCGGTGTTTGAACTGTCCGCGGAGCTGGCGGACGCCGGCCAGAAGGACGTCCGCATCGAAGCCGCGCTGGCCAAGCTGTGGGCCACCGAAACGAGCTGCCGGATCGCCGACGAACTGGTGCAGATCCGGGGTGGACGCGGATTTGAGACAGCAGAGTCACTGGCCGCCCGCGGGGAACGGGCAGTGCCTGCGGAACAGCAGCTCCGGGACCTCCGCATCAACAGGATCTTTGAGGGCTCCTCCGAGATCATGCGGCTGCTGATCGCCCGCGATGCCGTGGACGCCCACCTGGCTGCCGCCGGCGATCTTGCCTCGCTGGACGCCAGCCTGTCCGACAAGGCCCGGGCCGCCGTCGGCGCCTCCGGCTTCTACGCCCGGTGGCTGCCCAAACTGGTGGCGGGCGCCGGCATGGATCCGCGGTCCTACGCCGGGTTCGGCCGGCTGGCCAAGCAACTGCGGTTTGTGGAACGGTCCTCCCGCCGCCTGGCCCGGCAGACGTTCTACGGGATGGGCCGCTGGCAGGCGAAACTGGAGCGCAAGCAGGCGTTCCTGGGCCGGGTGGTGGACATCGGCGCCGAGCTGTTCGCCATGACGGCCTGCTGCTCCAGGGCGGAAATGCTGCTGCGGACACAGCCGGAACATGGTGCCGGCGCCTATGAACTGGCCGAAGCCTACTGCGAACAGGCACGGGTCCGGGTCGAGGAACTGTTTGACCAGCTCTGGCGGAACACCGACGACTCCGACACCGCACTGACCCGTAAAGTCCTTGACGGTCATTACACCTGGCTCGAGGCGGGGGTGCTGGACCAGTCCGAAGGTACCGGGCCGTGGATTGCCGACGCTTCGCCCGGCCCCTCGCACAAGGAGAACCTGCACCGGAACTACCGCTGACGCGGCAGGTCACGAAATAATAAGCACCCTTGCTATCACGGCGGGGCGGTGGTTGAGTTGAGCCATGAGCAGCGCACCTGATCCCGAGAACCTTCCGTACCGCGGCGTCCGTGGGGACGCTGCCGCCGGGGACACCTCCCTGACGGACCGGCAGACAGCCGTGGCCCGGGAAAAGGAGCAGTTCGGCGGCATCAAGGTGGGATCGGCTTTTTTCGGCTGGCTGACTGCCACCGGGATGGCGGTGCTTTTGACGGCCCTGGTGGCAGCGGCAGGCACGGCGGTGGGCCTGGCCAGCAACACTGATGTCAACGACGCCGTCAACCAGGCGGCGTCGGACGGAACCGTGGGGCTGGTGGGCATCATCGTCCTGCTGGTCATCCTTTTCCTCTCCTATTACTCCGGCGGTTACGTCGCGGGCCGGATGGCCCGGTTCAACGGTGCCCGGCAGGGCCTGATGGTGTGGATCTGGGCACTTATCGCCGCGATTGTCGTCGCAATCCTGGGGCTGGTGGCAGGCCAGCAGTTCAACGTGCTGGCCAACCTGAACAGCTTTCCCCGGATCCCCGTCAATGAGGGCCAGCTGACCACAACCAGCATCATTGCCGCGGTTGTTGTGGCGCTGATCGCCCTGGTGGGCGCGGTCCTGGGCGGCCTGGCCGGGATGCGGTTCCACCGGAAGGTGGACCGGGCAGGCTTCACGCCTGCCAACGACGCCGACGCATACTGACCGGCCGGAGCCCTTCACCCCGGGCAGGCTTCCCGGCGGCACCGGGTTGCGGCATCAGCCGTGCAGCTGGCCGTCCACGTAAAGCCAGCGGCCATTCTCCCGGACAAACCTGCTGGTTTCATGCAGGATGCCCCGCTCGCCGTCCTGGCGGAAGTAGGCCTTGAACTCCACCGTCCCCTCCGTGTCCAGCGGGCCGCCGCGTGCAGTGGATACGATGTCCAGCCGGCGCCATTGCAGGTCCGGGTCCAGTTCCAGGTCCGCCGGCGCGGTCCGAGGGTGCCACGTCCGCCGCAGATATTCGCTATCCAGCAGGGCAAAGGCCGTGTAGCGCGAACGCATCAACTGCTCCGCCGTGGCTGCAACCGATGCCCCCGAGTGGAACCGGCCACAGCAGTGGCCATACTGCTCGCCGGAAAGGCACCTGCAGTTCGCGTTGCCGGAATCCTCCGCCACTCTGTCCTCTTTTCCGCTTCCGGCTGTTCTCAGCGCCAACCCTGGACCTGATGGCGATCTGCTTCCTCCGACTATAAACGCGGCCGTGATGCCACATCCGGTAACAGGTTCGAAACAACCCGGGACGTGCCGCCCGCGGCGGGGGCACGTGGAGCCAAAAATCCGTATGGTGGAGGGGAAGCTGCCGCCCTGGGGGACGGCTGCCGGTGCGCGCCCCGCTGCCGGCCGAAAGGAGAGCTGACGTGGAGAATCCGGACACGCTCATCCTCAACCTGACCTTTTTGGGCACCATGGGCGTTGCCTTCCTGATGTTCGTCGTGTTGTTCCTCCTGGGCGTCACCACCCTGGTCCTCGCGGGCCTGGGCCGGTTGGTCGCCCTGGTGCTGATGCTCGTCTTCGGCCGCCTCCGCCGGGTGGAATCCATCCGTTTCGGCCCGTCGGGACAGCAGGACCCGGCAGGAACGCCCGACGCCGGGGCTCCCGCCGCAGGCACGCCCTGGCGCGCCCGCGCGGGGCTGCTGCAGGCCGGCCGGATCACTGCGCTGCGCACCGCCGTCGTCCGCCATCCGCTCCTTTCCGCCGCGAAAACCGCCGCCAAGCGGGAACCTGCGGTCCTGTCCGAAGGCTGGGCCGCCGCGGTATCCCAGGCGGACGCGCGCGCCATGGCCAAAGCCCGGGCGGCCGCACCCAACATCAAGGTTTCCGTCCGGGATCTGCCGGACCCCGAGCTTCCTGCCGGAAAAGTTGACGAGGTGGCCCCGCTCGTTGAGTCGGCCCTGGCGGCGAAGACTCCAGCCGGCAGCGCGCCGCGCTCCTTCCAGAAACCCCCGGCGGCACCCCTTTCGCCGCTCGACACGGGGTCACTGATGTCGTTGGCGGGCCCGCCGCAGGGCCCCAAGAGGAAGCCGGCCATGCCAAAGCCCGCCACCACCAATGCCTCCCAAGCCAAGGACCGCCAGCACTTACCCTGAGCAACCATCTGGGCTAGCGTGAAAACCATGGAATTCAGATACCTCGGTAACAGCGGCTTCAAAGTTTCGGAAATTACGTTCGGCAACTGGCTGACGCACGGCTCACAGGTGGAGAACGACGTCGCCTCCCAGTGCGTCCGGGCAGCCCTCGATGCAGGGATCAGCACCTTCGACACGGCCGACGTCTACGCCAATACAGCAGCGGAAACAGTGCTCGGTGACGCCCTGAAGGGCGAACGGCGGGAATCCCTGGAGATCTTCACCAAGGTCTACGGACCCACCGGCCCCAAGGGCAAAAACGACCTGGGCCTGTCCCGCAAACACATCATGGAGTCCATCAACGGTTCCCTGGCCCGGCTGCAGACCGACTACGTGGACCTTTACCAGGCCCACCGGTATGACTTCGAAACGCCCCTCGAAGAGACCATGCAGGCGTTCGCGGACGTGGTCCGGCAGGGCAAGGCGCTGTACATCGGGGTCAGCGAATGGACGGCGGAGCAGCTCAGGGACGGTCACGCACTGGCGAAGGACCTGGGCTTCCAGCTGATTTCCAACCAGCCGCAGTACAACATGCTGTGGCGTGTCATCGAGGCCGACATTGTGCCCGCCTCCGAGGAGCTGGGCGTGTCCCAGATCGTCTGGTCCCCGATGGGGCAGGGTGTGCTGAGCGGCAAGTATCTGCCCGGCCAGCCTGCACCGGAGGGCAGCCGCGCCACCGACGACAAGGGCGGCGCCAAAATGATCCAGCGCTGGATGCGCGACGACGTGCTGGCCGGTGTGCAGGACCTCAAGCCGATCGCCGCGGAAGCCGGGCTGACCATGCCGCAGCTCGCGGTGGCCTGGGTGCTGCAGAACCCCAACGTCGCTTCGGCCATCGTGGGTGCTTCCCGGCCGGAACAGATCGCTGACAGCGTGGCCGCTGCCGGTGTCACCCTCGACCCGGACGTGATGAAGAAAATTGACGACGCCATCGGTTCGCTGGCCGAGCGCGATCCTGCGCTGACCAAGTCGCCCGAGAAGCGCGAAGCGTAGGCCGGCCATGGCGTCCGAACCCAGCCCGGAAAACCTTCCGCAGCTCGCTGTCACCGGATCCACCGGCGGCCTGGGCGGGATGGTGGCCCGGCAACTGTCCGCGGACGGCACGGCCCAGCGCCTGCTGGCCCGTGACCCGTCCCGGGCGCCGCAGCTGGACAACGCCCCGACCCTTGCCTGCAGCTACGGCGACGCCGCGGCCGCCGAACAGGCACTGGCGGGAGCCAAGCTCCTGTTTATGGTCTCCGCGGCCGAAACCGAGGACCGGGTGCAGCAGCACTACGCCTTCATTGATGCCGCAGTACGTGCCGGCGTGGAGCACGTGGTGTATACGTCCTTCTACGGTGCCGCCCCGGACGCCACCTTCACCCTGGCCCGGGACCATTTCGCCACGGAGCAGCACATCCGCGCTTCCGGGATGGGGTTCACGTTCCTCCGGGACAATTTCTACCTCGACTTCCTGCCGCTGCTGGCGGATGGCGGGGGAGTGATCCGCGGTCCTGCAGGGAATGGCGCCTTCTCCGGGGTCGCTCGCGAGGACGTGGCCCGGAGCGCGGTGGCCGTCCTCCGGGATCCGGCGATCCACCGGGGCATGACGTATAACCTGACGGGCCCCGAGGAGCTCACACTGTCCCAGGCCGCCGCCGTCATGACGGCTGGAACCGGCCGCACCATCAGCTACGAGCCGGAGACCCTACAGGAGGCGTACGCGTCCAGGGCCTCCTACGGCGCCCCGGACTGGCAGCTTGATGCTTGGGTCAGCACCTACACGGCGATGGCGGCAGGCCACATGGCCGGCGTTTCGCCCGACGTGCATGGGCTGACCGGGCAGGACCCCATCAGCCTGGCGGAGTTCCTGACCCGGACGCAGCTGTAGTTGTTGACGGCCGGGATAAAGCAGGCGTAAACCAGTCCTGAGGAGCGCAGCGCCATGGCACAGATCCACGACTTCCAGCAATCCACGCAGTACCCGTGGCCAGTCGGGGTTCCCGCGCCGGCCGGGCCGACCGACGGCCCGCTCACGCCGCCCGAGCTGCAGCTGGCGGCCCGGAACCATGCCATGCCGCTGGAGGCGCTCCGCCGGGACTTCACCGCGCCGGGTCTGCACTACGTCCTGACCCACTTCGACATTCCGGACCTTGATGCCGCCACCTGGCACCTGCAGGTTGGCGGAGCCGTGGAACGCTCGCTGGAAATCAGCATGGCCGCGCTGAGGAAAGAACCCGGCATCACGGTGCCGGTGACCCTTGAATGCGCCGGCAACGGCCGGTCGCTGCTGGCGCCTCGGCCGGTCAGCCAGCCGTGGGTTCTTGAGGCCGTGGGGACGGCCAACTGGACCGGTGTTCCGCTGTCCCACCTGCTGGGGAAGGCAGGGGTCCTGCCGCAGGCCGTTGAGGTGGTGTTTACCGGCGTCGACGCCGGAATCCAGGGTGGCGTCCCACAGAAGTTTGCGCGGAGCCTGCCGATCCACGAGGCGATGCGGCCCGACGTCGTCCTCGCCTACGCCATGAACGGCGGCGACCTGCCGCCCCAGCACGGCCATCCGCTGCGCCTGGTGGTTCCGGGCTGGTACGGGATGGCGAGCGTGAAATGGCTGGAATCCATCGAGGTGGTCACGGCCCCCTTTGCGGGCTACCAGCAGCAGGACGCGTACCGGTACCAGGATTCCGCTGACGACGCCGGCACCCCGGTTTCGCGGATCAGGGTGCGTTCGCTGATGGTTCCGCCGGGAGTCCCGGACTTTTTCACGCGCCACCGGGTGGTGCCGCGGGGGCAGGTGCTGCTGGAAGGGCGGGCCTGGTCCGGGCAGGGAGCGGTGACCGGCGTCGAAGTTGGCGTGGACGGCCAATGGATGCCCGCGCAGCTGGAAAAATCCCTGGGTGGGTACGCCTGGCGGAAGTGGACGGTGCCGTGGACCGCCGATCCCGGCGAACACGTCCTGTGCTGCCGCGCCACTGACGACACCGGCGCCACCCAGCCCCTGGAGCAGAACTGGAACTACCAGGGGATGGGCAACAACATGGTGCACCGGGTGTCAGTCCGCGTCGACTAGGACCCCCGGCGGGAAAGCCGCCGCCTGAGCCGCAGGCCGCGGCGCTATACTCGGTGCCAGCCATGACCAGCATTCCATCCTCCCCCGCCAGTGTCCGCATCGATGCGTGGCTGTGGGCTGTCCGCGCCTACAAGACCCGCTCCGCGTCCACGGCCGCGTGCCGGGCCGGTCACGTCCGCCTGAACGGCAGCCCGGCCAAGGCATCGGCAACCCTGGTGACCGGCGATACCGTCACCGTCCGCATGTCCGGCTATGAACGCACCCTGGAGGTGCGCCGGCTGCTCGCCAAACGTGTGGGCGCTGAGGTGGCTTCGCACTGCTTCACCGACCACACCCCGCCCCGCCCGGTGGCCCCGGCGCTGGGCCTGCCGCAGCGTGACCGCGGGGCCGGCCGGCCCACCAAGAAGGACCGCCGTGAAATGGAGCGGCTGTCGGGCCGGCATGACTGAGCTGATCCTCGCGGCAGTCCGCCTGCCTGCCGGGGACGGGCCGGACGGGCCCCTCAACCTCCACCTTCGTGATGGCATCGTGGCAGGCGTCAGCACCGGGCCGTTGGCAGGTGCCGCCGGCATTGAAGTCCTCGACTGCGACGGCCGGTTTGTCATACCCGGGCTCTGGGACGAGCACGTACACCTGAACCAGTGGGCCATGCACGCCAACCGGATCGACCTGTCAGGTGCGGCCTCGGCACTCGGGGCGGCGGCCGCCGTCGAACGCCACCTGCTGGCCGCACCCGGCAGCGACGTCACTGCCGTGGGGGTGGGGTTCCGCGACGCACTGTGGCCTGATGCGCCAACACTGGAGCTGTTGGACGGGGCAACGGGAGACCGGCCCACCGCCCTGATCAGCCACGACCTGCACTGCGTGTGGGTCAACAATGCTGCCGCCCGCCGCCATTCCCTGGCTGTGGACGGGTCCGGGTTGCTGCGGGAGGAACCGGCGTTCCTCCTGACCCGCGAGCTGGGCCGGCTGCCGGACGACGTCCTGGATGAGTGGGTGCAACAGGCAGCCCGGGCGGCCGCTGCAAAAGGCATCGTGGGCCTGGTCGACTTCGAAATGACGTGGAACCGTGATCCGTGGCTGCGCAGGTTCGGTGCGGGCTTCGACACCCTCCGGGTCGAGGCCGGGGTGTATCCGCAGGACCTCGAACGCGCGGCGGGGCTGGGCATGCGGACCGGCGTGGAACTTCCCGGCGGCGGCGGGCTGTTGCGGACAGGTCCCTTGAAGGTGCTCATCGACGGGTCGCTCAACACCCGCACCGCTTACTGCGTTGATCCCTACCCCTTTGGTGGGCACGGCCTGCTCACGGTGGACGAAGCCGAACTTCTGGACCTGCTGGTGCGGGCCCGCGGGACAGGCTTTGTGCCCGCTGTGCATGCGATCGGCGACGCTGCCAACCAGCTGGCCCTGGACGCCTTCGAGCGGGCGTGCATTGGCGGGCGGATCGAGCATGCGCAGTTTGTCCGCGCCGATGACTTTGCCCGCTTTGGCCGGCTGGGAGTGGTGGCCAGCGTGCAGCCGTGCCACGCCCTCGATGACCGGGATGCGGCCGATTCCAACTGGCCGGGCCGGACGGACCGGGCGTTTCCGTTGCGCCGGCTGCTGGATGCGGGCGCAACACTCGCTTTCGGTTCGGACGCGCCGGTGGCGCCGCTGGATCCGTGGGCGGCCATGTCCGCCGCCACCACCCGTTCGGCTTTTGACGGCCGGGAGCCCTGGCATCCGGCTGAAGCCATCACCCGCCGGCAGGCCCTGGCAGCCTCCACGCGGGGCCGCGGGACGGTCCGGGTGGGCGACCCGGCCGACCTTGTACTCCTGGACGCGGATCCGCTGGCCGTTCCGGACCCGGATTTCGCCGCCATGCCGGTGGCAGGCACGCTGGTGGCCGGGCGTTTCACATACGACGGCGGGATGCCCGGTTAGCTTTTGGTGTCACCGCTGCGGACCGGAATGGCCTACCCGGCGACGCGCGCCTGCTCTAGGTTCGCGAACGGCAACCGCCCATAGGACTCGACGAAGGCGGCGTGGTACCCGGCTTCCGCGGCGCTGAGCTGTTCGGCTGACATCTCCTTCCAGGCGACCACCAACGACTCCGAGTCGAGCAGTTGCCAGACCAGCCGGCCGTCCCAGTGGCCCGGCGGGCGGGCCCGGCCGAAGTCCAGGAACTCCTGGATCTGGCGGCGCAGGCCCCGGTTGCCCTTGCTTCCCGGGCCTGCCTTGCCGAGGTACAGGACAGCTGCGCCGTCCACCCACTCAGCGGCGAGCGCATCCTTCGGCAGGGTGGGGCTGCGTTTTTTGAAGGTACCGGCCGTGCTGGTCTTCAGGTACCGGGGTTCGAAATCCGCCGGCGCCATGATGGTGAAGATTCCCGGCCCTTGGGGAACCCTGATGATGGCGAGGTCTTCGATTGCCCTGAAGCCTGCAAAGCCCTCGGCTTTCAGGCCCTTCTTGCTGAACTGCATAACTTCATTGAACAGCATTGCCGGGACCCAGCGTGCCGGGCCGCCCGGACAGATGGTGTCCCGGCTCCGGCCGGGCCCTCTTGCGGACTCCCATCAGTACCAGAATGACGGCGGCAACCACAGGTGAAAGGAAGCCGGCCGCGGCAACAAGCATGAGTCCTGGCCAGATCCCTGCCACGGCCATAAAAGCCACGCCAAAGATGCGCAGTGACCGGCCGCCGGGCAGGAGCCGTCCCAGTGGGAGCACCAAAGCGCAGCCCATAAGGCTGGCCGCGACCAGCGTCACCGGCCACTGCCGTGGATGGCCCGCACCGAGGAGCTGGGCAACTGCCTCCATGATGAGAGCTGCGCAGCAGAGCAGGACGGACCACCGGATGACCTTGCCCACCACGGGCGCAAGAATTCGTCCGGCCGCGAGGACCACCGATACGGCAGTAACAGCGCCGGCGCCTAAGCCAAGGTTCATGGCCCTGGTGGAGTCCGAGGCGAAGGACGTCCATTCGCTGCCGGCGAGGGCGAATGCGGCACAGGCCAAACCCAGTACCAAGCCAAAAAGGGCCCCGGTTCGTGCCGCCTTGCGGTCCCGGCCGGCAAGCCGGGGTGCGGGCATCCGGTGCCTGTCTGCCGCGGCATGTGCCGTGGGTCCGGACGAGCCAACTGATGCGGTGTTTTGCGTCCAGCCGGAATCAGCCGGGGATCCGGTCCCTCCGCTACCCATCCGCAAAGCCACAATCAGGACCACCACGGCCACAATGGTGTTCAGGAACTGGCCAATCATGATCATGGCGCCTAAGACCACGGCTGACGGGACCGCCACCAGGGCAGACAATGCCATCTGCCGGAACAGCGTGCCGCGGACCCGCAGGACGGCGTTCACCGGTGCCAGGAGGAAGATGGTTCCCGCCGCCCAGCCTGCGGCAACAAACAGCAGGGAAGCGGATCCAAACCAACTGTTCCCCTGTGCCAGGTCTGCTTCCTCGAAGCCCACGGCGATGCTGGACAGTGACAGCCCCGCCAATGCGCACGCCGGAACGGCTATTACTGCGGTAAAGAGCGCCGCCGGAGCCGATAGCCTGCCGGTACGGTGCATCAGCGCTGTCGCTGCGAGGGACAAACCAAGCGGTCCTGCAAAAGACGCCAAAAGCATCCTGAAGGCTTGTGTTTCCGGCGGCAGTGACGTGCTGGTCAGCAGCAGTGCCACGGCTCCGGCGAAAGCCAGGGCCGACACCGCAGCGAAGACCGCGGCCACGCGGGGTGTCGCTCTTTCTCCGAGACCGTGGGAACGCAGGGACCACACGTCCGCCCGGGATGGCCGCGATAGACCCCGCTCCGCGGCGTCTTGTTCAAGGGTGGCCAACATGACGGCCCCATTCCTGACCCGCCACGAGTGCGGATACCAACGCAGCAGCCGGCCGTACCGATTACGCAGGTCCCTGCTCATGTGGCCAGCCCAGGGAGATCTGTCTGCCCCTTGCTCACCCTTGCCGCCGAGGCAGGCTTCACAGGCAACGGCCGGCGCCCGCCAAGCCTGCTTTCCGCCGCACGCAACCTTGCAGCAAGGCGTTCTGCTTCAGCGGACAACGACTGGCGTCCTTCATCCGTAAGTTCGTAGTACCGCCTGGCACGACCGTCCACGGTCTCATCGCCCGCATGCCGGACCTTGCCGTCCCGCTCCAGCCGCTCAAGGCTGGCGTACAGGGTTGTAACCCTGATGGTCTGGCTGCCCGCAGCGAGCTGTTCAACGTCCCGCAGGATGGCGTAGCCGTGCTGGCGGCCTCCCGCGAGCGCCGTGAGGATCCAGAAAATTGCCTCGGTCATAGTGGCGAATATATACCCGCTTCGGGAATATAACCACAATTGAATCTGAGCTAGTTTACGCTGTTGAAGTTGTCCACATACGGGACTTTCTTTCCAGCTCCACCGACGGATTCCCGGAAAATTGAGGTATGGACCTTCGCGAGCACCTGGCGGCTATAACGGACGTTGCCAGCAACGCCGGGTCTTCCCTGCCGGCCGCGCTGCAGCTGGTGGCAACCGCGCACATCTGTCCCGATGACGCGGGGATGATCAACCAGCTTCGACTGCTGGAGGACCTGAAGTCGGCAGCCGCGGCCCTGCAGGCACGGATCGCCGTTGCCTTTGACCGCTCGCAGCGCCGGGAACAGGCCGCCTCAGGCATCGCCGCCGCAGACCTTGGAGCCGGGGTTGCTGCGCAGATTGCATTGGCCCGGCGTGAGTCTCCCGCCAGGGGTGGCCGGCTGCTCGGAATGGCCAAAGCGCTGATCGAAATGCCCCATGCCGCCGAGGCCTTGGCAGGCGGCAGCCTCAACGAATGGCGGACCATCCTCGCGGTGCGGGAAACCGCGCACCTATCCGTGGATGACCGCCGGGCGGTGGACGCCGAGTTCGGACCGGATTACGGGTCCTTGGCGGACGCCGGGGACCGGTCACTCGTTGCGGCAATCCGGGCCGCAGCGTACAGGCGCGATCCCCGGTCGGTTGCCCGGCGTGCAAGCCACGCTGCGGCGGAGCGCACCGTAAGCCTCAGGCCTGCACCGGACACCATGGCCTATCTCACCGCCCTGCTGCCGGTTGCAGAAGGGGTAGCGGTTTACGCCGACCTGACACGCCATGCCGATTCAGCGCGTTCAGCCGGCGACGGCCGCACCAAAGGCCAACTGATGGCGGATGAGCTGGTGGAGCGCGTGACAGGTACCCCCGGCGGCATCACCGGCATCGAAATCCAGTTGGTCATGACGGACAGGACACTCTTCCAAGCCGACAGTGAACCTGCCCGGCTCGCAGGCTACGGCGTTGTCCCCGCCGAATGGGCGCGGGCGGCGGTCCTGGATGGTGCGGCAGCCGCCTCTCCAGCTGCCAACCAGCTCCCTCTGGACCGAGAGCCCGCTCCCGGCCAGCCCGCCTTGGCTGCTTGGATTCGCCGGCTGTATGTCGCACCGGAAACCGGCGAGCTGGTGGCAATGGATTCGAAAGCCCGGCTTTTTCCGCCTGGCCTCAAACGCTTCCTCCAGGTGCGCGACCAGCTATGCCGCACTCCCTACTGTGACGCGCCCATCCGGCATTACGACCACGTTGTCCCCTGGCGTGAGGACAAAAACACAAGCGACGCCAATGGGCAGGGGCTTTGCGAGGCCTGCAACCAAGCAAAGGAATCGGCAGGTTGGTCTGCACTGACAGTGCCAGGCACCGGGCACCACATCGACAGCAGAAATACTCAAGCCAGAAAGCAGGCCGCGGAAACCAGGCATGCAGTAGGCAACAACCACGCTGCAGCCAACAGCCACATCGCAGACAGCAGCCATGCCGAGGCCAGCAGCCGGCCCGCCGACACCCTTCCCGCAGCTACAAGACACGCGGTGGACACCAGGACACCCACCGGCCACACCTACCGGTCCGTCGCGCCGGCCCTCCCCGGAACCTTCCGCTGGCCTATACCGCTCCCCGAGGAGTCAGGCTGAAGCCGGTGTTTGGAGGCGCTCTGCCACCTGCACCCGGGAAAGCGTAGAGTGGCATAGGACGCCTGATTCTGGACGCCTTGCTGCCGAGGGAGAAATCGTGACGATTGATTGGGACGAAAAAAAGGCCCTGCTACAGGAACCGAACATCGCCAAGGTGACCCAGCTTTGCGATGAACTGATGGAAAAGAAGCCGGGTTCCACCGTCCCGTACATTGACCCGGTGCATGACGAGGACGAATGCCGCATCGTCACCCTGCAGGTCAGCCCCGGCAAGGGCACCGAATCAGGTTTTGTGTCGCACAACAATGACGACGAGGGTGCCCGACGCGCCACCCAGATCTACGAGATCGCCGAACTCGACCCCCGCTACGTAATGCCTTGGAACGCGTACCCGTGGGTCAGGGACCCTGGCCTTCCCTCCGCGCTGAGTGTGCAGGAGAAGACAGACGGACTCCGGCCGTTCCGCCAGTTCCTCAAGATCAATTCGCGGGTCTCGGCAATCATCGCCCACGGCACGGATGCCTCCGCATTCCTCACCCTGTTCGAAAAGACGTACCACTCGTCCCTCCGGAACAGCGGCATCAAGGTCTACAAGGCCTCCGCGCTTGGCGGGCGGGCCTTTGCCGTATCCGAAACGAAGCAGGAAGAACTCCTCACCAAGAGCGTGGAGACCTACAAGGACGCCATGCAGCGGGCAGGCATCCAGCACCTCTGACACCCCACCGGGCAATCCCGGCCGGGGCAGCAGCACCTGCCCGGGCTCCATTGGTGCACCCGGAATGCGTGCGGCCCGGACAGCAATTCCCGAAGTACCTGACCAGCATTCCCGGAAATAAACGGAAACCGCATTGACACTCGGTGTGACCGGTGCCATATTTAAGGCGTGAACCTGTCAGACAGCCGGACAGCAGGACATCCTGCCCGTACCCGCCCACCATCCCGGCCCTTGGCCCGCCTCAGCGCCGCGGAAGCTGTCTTTAATGCGATCCGGGACGACATCGAGTCAGGTGTGGTACCGGTGGGCAGCAAGCTTGATTCCGAGGCCACCCTCTCCCAGCAATACGGTGTCAGCCGTTCGGTCATCCGCGAAGCGTTGCGCTCCTGCACCGCGCTGGGCCTGACGGTCACCAAAACCGGCAAGGGCACCTTTGTGATGGCCAACAAAGTAGCCAACGACCTCACCCTGGGCCAGTATTCAGCCCGGGACCTCACGGAGGCCCGCCCCCACATCGAAATCCCGGCCGCCGGGCTCGCCGCCCACCGGCGCACGGATGAGGAGCTGGAAACCCTCCGCCACATCGTTGCAGCCATGGCTGCGGAGACCGACCTGGAATCCTGGGTTTCGCTGGACTCCAGCTTCCACGCCACGATCGCCCGGGCCAGCGGCAACAAGGTCTTCGCCAGCGTGGTGTCAGACATCCGCGAGGCCCTGGCCCACCAGTCGGAAACCCTGAACATGGTGGCCGACCGCCAGCACGCCTCCGACATCGAGCACCAGCAGATCCTCGCCGCCATCGAAGCGGGCTCCGCCGATGATGCCCGCTCCGCCATGTCACACCACTTGAACGCCGTGGGCCTGGCCCTGGACTCAATCCTCAACAAGTAACCGCGAAGCCCCCACCAGTAGCCACCAAGCAACCTACCCAAGGACTCCATGCCCTCCCCGATGTTTTCCGCTGCCCACGAGGCCCACCGCGCCCTGCCCGGCCATGTACCCCTGGTCACCGCAACCCGCGACGGCCTCGTGGAAAGTGTCCACTACGGCTCCGCCATCGCCATCAGCGCCGACGGCGCAACAATGGCATCAGCCGGCGAACCCCTGGCGCCGTTTTACCCGCGCTCATCGCTGAAGCCCTTGCAGGCAGTGGCCATGCTCCGCGCCGGGCTCGTCCTGCCCATGGACCTGCTGGCCCTGGCAGCGGCCAGCCACTCCGGCGCCGCCCGGCACCGCGACGGCGCCCTGCGCATTCTCGAGATGCACTCCCTCACCCAGGGCTCATTGGAAAACAGCACCGACCTGCCCTACGGCACCACCGAACGCGAGGATTGGCTCCGTGACGGCGGCGCCGCCAGCCAGCTCACCCAGAACTGCTCCGGCAAGCACGCCGCCATGGCCGCCACGTGCGTCATCAACGGCTGGCCGGTCCAGGGCTACCTGGCACCGGATCACCCGCTTCAGCAGCTGGTGGCCGAAACCATCATCGACCTGACCGGCGAGGAGCCCCTGGCCGTCAGCACCGACGGCTGCGGCACGCCCCTGTTCGCCCTGACCCTGCGCGGGATGGCCCGCGCCTTCGGCCGGATTGCGCGCGCCGCCGCGGTCGACGACGGCACCCCGGAAGCCGCCGTCGGGCTTGCCATGATGCAGCACCCGGACATGGTGGCCGGGGAAGGCAGGGACGTCACCACCCTCATGCGCCTGCTTCCCGGCGCCGTGGCCAAGGACGGCTTTGAAGGCATCCAGCTGGTTGGGCTGGCGGACGGCAGCGCCGTGGCGGTAAAGATTTCCGACGGCGGCGACCGCGCCAGGATGCCCGCCACCACCACCCTCCTGGGCAGCCTGGGCGTGGACACCGCACCCCTCGCAGCCATCGCCGGCTCCCCCGTGCTGGGCGGCGGCCACCAGGTGGGTGCCCTGCAGGCCACCGATTTCCTGACCCGGGCAGCGCCTCCCGTCGCCGGCCACCCCAAAACCCCCGAACCTGCCCAGTCCAAGCCCGTCAACGAAGCCCCGTGAGGACCACCATGACCACCCTGAACAACACCGCAACCGCCGCCCCCGGCCTCCGGTCCGAACATGACCTGCTGGGCGACCGCGACGTCCCGGCCGATGCCTACTGGGGTGTCCACACCCTCCGCGCCGTTGAAAACTTCCCCATCACCGGCCAGAAGCTCTCCTCCAACATGCACCTGGTCCGTGGCTTGGCGGCCGTGAAACTGGCCGCAGCCCGCACCAACCGGGAGCTCGGGCTGCTGGACGCGGAGCGCTCAGACGCCATCGAACAGGCCTGCCAGGACATCATGGCCGGCCAGCTGAGCGAACAGTTTGTGGTGGACGTCATCCAGGGCGGCGCGGGGACGTCGTCGAACATGAACGCCAACGAGGTCATCGCCAACCGTGCCCTGGAAATCCTGGGCCACCCCAAAGGCGACTACGCCAGGCTGCACCCCAACGACCATGTGAACCTCAGCCAGTCCACCAACGACGTCTACCCCACGGCCGTCAAACTGGGCACCATCTTCGCCGCCCGGGAACTCCTCGACGCACTTGCCGAACTTGAGGAGGCCTGCGCGTCGAAGGCGCTGGAATTCCGGACCGTGGTGAAGATGGGCCGGACCCAGCTCCAGGACGCCGTGCCCATGACCCTGGGCCAGGAGTTCGGCACCTACGCCGTCACCATCGGCGAGGACCGGCTCCGGCTGGCCGAGGCCGAACTGCTCATCCACGAAATCAACCTGGGTGCCACGGCCATCGGAACGGGCCTGAACGCCCCCGCCGGCTACGCCGGGGCAGCCTGCCGGCACCTGGCCGCCATCACCGGCCTGCCGCTGGTGACCGCCGTCGACCTCATCGAAGCCACCCAGGACGTCGGCGCATTTGTGCACCTGTCCGGTGTGCTGAAGCGTGTGGCCGTGAAACTCTCCAAGATCTGCAACGACCTCCGCCTGCTCTCCTCCGGCCCCCGCGCGGGATTCGGCGAGATCAACCTTCCGGCCGTGCAGTCCGGATCCTCGATCATGCCCGGCAAGATCAATCCGGTCATCCCGGAAGTTGTCTCCCAGGTGGCCTACGAGGTCATCGGCAACGACGTGACCATCACCATGGCCGCCGAAGCCGGACAACTTCAGCTCAACGCCTTCGAACCCATCATTGTCCACAGCCTCCACAAGAGCATTTCACACCTGGAAGCAGCCTGCCGCACCCTCACGGCCCGCTGCATCCGGGGCATCACCGCCAACACCGAACGGCTCCGCCTCACCGTGGAGCAGTCCATCGGACTGGTCACCGCCCTGAACCCCCAACTGGGCTACGCCACTGCCACCGCCATTGCGCAGGAAGCCCTCGCCACCGGCAAGGGTGTGGCCGAACTGGTCCTTGAACACGGACTCCTTACCTCTGAACAGCTTCAGGAACTCCTCAGCCCCGAACGCCTTGCCAACCTCAGCAACCAGGCTCCGGCCTGACCCTGAACCCGGCACATCAAAGGACACCCCCCATGACAAACTCCCCCATTCCCGACCACCTGATTGATGGTGGCCACGCCCATGCGACCGAGTCGTCCCTGCACGCTGAGGACGCGGGTTACCACAAGAACCTGAAGCCGCGGCAGATCCAGATGATCGCCATTGGCGGTGCGATCGGTACCGGCCTGTTCCTGGGCGCCGGTGGCCGCTTGGCCGAGGCTGGCCCGTCGCTGGTGATCGCGTACGCGGTGTGTGGTTTCTTCGCGTTCCTGATCCTCCGGGCCCTCGGTGAACTGGTCCTGCACCGGCCCTCGTCCGGTTCCTTCGTTTCCTACGCCCGGGAGTTCTTCGGCGAGAAGGCGGCGTTTGTTTCCGGCTGGTT
>NZ_LFQH01000074.1:0-21431 GCF_001238605.1 Arthrobacter sp. ZBG10
GGTCACCGGCCCGCCGTCGTCCTGCTGCCGTTCAGCCCATTTTGTGGGAAAGCCTCAGCCGTGGTCGGTGCCGTTGGGCTGCCAGGCGCCCGTGACGAGGTAGGTGACCTTCTGCGCCACGGAAACGCCGTGGTCGGCGAAGCGCTCGAAGTAGCGGCTGGCCAGGGCCACATCCACCGTGGTTGCCGGCGATTCGGCCCACTCCGGAGCCGCGATGGCCTTGAACACGCTCAAGTGCAGGTCGTTGATGGCGGAGTTGGCCTTCAGGATGTCCCGGGCCACTTCCAGGTCGCGGGTTTCGAGCAGCTTGGTGAGGCTGTCCGCGATGTTCTGGTCCAGTTCCGCCATCCGGCTGAAGGTTTCCGTCATGGCTGCCGGGATCACCGTGGACGGGAACCGCAGGCGCGCCAGCTGGGCGATGTGCCGGGCCAGGTCACCCATGCGTTCGAGCGAGGCGCTCATCCGCAGGGAACCCACGATCATCCGGAGGTCGCTGGCCACGGGACCCTGGAGGGCCAGGATGTCGATGGCCCGTTCGTCGAGGCTGTTCTGCAGGAAGTCAATGCGTGCGTCAGCAGCAATAACATCCTGGGCGAGGTCCACGTCGGCCACCTCGAAAGACGTGGTGGCCTTGTCCATCGCCTCGCTGACCAGCCTGGAGATCTCCACAAGCTGGTCACCTACCTGGGTGAGCTCTTCCTGAAAAACCTTACGCACAGGGCGTCCTTTCCTTGGAACTCCCGCCCGCCCGCGTGCGGGCAGCAGGAATCATGTCGCCGTTCGGCACTCCAACCCGTTACTCTGCCAGTGGCCGGTGAACGGTTGAGCCCCTGCAGGTGAACGTTAGTTGAACCGTCGGCGCAGGCCGCCCGGACGCGCCGTGGAGGTCCCGGCCAGAGCATAAGGTGGAGCTGTGGATCCTATGCTCATCGGTATGCTGGCCGGCCTGATCGGACTGGCGCTTGGCACCTTTGGCGTGCTCGCGTACCGGGTCAGCGAACGGCAGCGCAAAATCCTGGACGTCGACGCCGGCGAAATCGCACTCCCGGCCGGTGCCGCCGAGGTGCTGGCCGTCGTCGGCCGTGCCTTCGTGGTGGTGGACGCCGTGGACGGGGTGGTGCGCGCCAGTCCCGCCGCCTACGCTTACGGGCTGGTCCGCGGCCACACTGTGGTGCACAAGGAACTCCTGGACATGACAGCCGGGGTCCGCCGCGACGGTGTGATCCTGGAAAAGCAGCTGGAGCTGCCCCGCGGCCCGCTGGGCCAGGGCACCATCATCGTCCAGATCCGGGCGGCCATGCTCGGCGAGGAATTCATCCTCCTGCTCGCGGATGACCGGACCGAGATCACCCGCACCGAGGAAATCCGCAACGACTTCGTGGCGAACGTGTCCCACGAACTCAAAACCCCCGTCGGCGCCATCTCGCTGCTGGCCGAGGCCCTGGAATCCTCCGCGGATGACGAGCTGGCCGTCCGCCGGTTCGCCAAGCGCATGCACAAGGAATCCGGCCGGCTCGCGGCCCTGGTGCAGGACATCATCGAGCTTTCCCGGCTGCAGGGCGCCAGCGTCACCCAGCAGGGCGGACCGGTGGACGTCAACGCCGTCATCACCGAAGCCGTGGACCGCTCGCAGCTTCCTGCCGAAAGCAAAAACATCAGCATCGTGGTGGGCGGCCGGACCGAAGGCAGGGTCTTCGGCGACCAGGACCTCCTGGTGACCGCGCTGCGCAACCTGATCGACAACGCCATCCGCTACTCGCCACCCAACACCCGTGTGGGGATCGGGGTCCGCTCGAAGGAAGGCCTGGTCGCCATCTCAGTGACCGACCAGGGCGAGGGCCTGAGCCCCGAGGACCAGGAGCGCGTGTTTGAGCGTTTCTACCGCGTGGACGCCGCGCGTTCCCGGCACACCGGCGGCACGGGCCTGGGCCTGAGCATCGTCAAGCATGTCGCTGCCAACCACGGCGGGGAAATCACCCTGTGGTCCCAACCCGGCCAGGGTTCCACCTTTACCCTCCGGCTGCCGGAAATGGAAGGCCAGGACGACGACGCGGCGGAGCCCGCCAGTGCGCCGGCCACCGCCCGCAAACCTACTCTCACCCATGTACCCCGCGCCACCGGCGCCACAGAACGAGGAGCTAGCGCTTGAGCAGGATTTTGATTGTGGAGGACGAGGAATCGTTCAGCGATCCGCTGTCCTATTTGCTGGGCAAGGAAGGATTCGAGGTGGAGGTTGTGGACAACGGCCTGGACGCCATCACCGAGTTCGACCGCAACGGGGCGGACCTGGTGCTCCTGGACCTGCAGCTGCCGGGCCTCTCCGGCACCGAGGTGTGCCGCCAGCTGCGCCAGCGTTCCAGCGTCCCGGTGATCATGCTGACCGCCAAGGACTCCGAAATCGACAAAGTGGTGGGCCTGGAACTCGGTGCTGACGACTACGTCACCAAACCCTACTCGTCCCGCGAACTCGTGGCCAGGGTCCGGGCCGTGCTGCGGCGCCAGGGGGAGCCGGAAGAGCTCATCTCCGCAACGGTCCAGGCCGGTCCCGTGCGAATGGACATCGAACGGCACGTGGTCAGCGTGGACGGCGGCCAGGTCCTGTTGCCGCTCAAGGAATTCGAGCTGCTGGAAATGCTGCTCCGCAACTCGGGCCGGGTACTGACCCGGGGCCAGTTGATCGACCGCGTCTGGGGCTCGGACTATGTGGGCGACACCAAAACCCTCGACGTACACGTCAAGCGGCTCCGCAGCAAAATCGAGCCTGACCCCTCGGCGCCGCGGTACCTGGTGACCGTCCGCGGGCTGGGTTACAAGTTCGAACCGTAAACCGCGCCGCGGCGCGGCAACACAAAAGGGAGGGGCCAGCTGGCCCCTCCCTTTTGTGTTGCGCTGCGGTGGCCGCCTTAGTGGGCAGCTTCTTCGGAGGCGGACGGCGTGGGCGACGCGGTGTCCGTGGGTTCGGCGGTGGTGCCTGCCGGGACGTAGTCCTTGTACTCGGCGATGGAGCTGTCCAGCACCGGAACCTTGACGGTTTCGTTGACGTTGGTGCCGCTCTCACTGATTTTCAGGTCCACCAGTGACCCGGGAATGCCGCCGGTGGTGCTGAGGATGGCCTCGTCGGTGCTGTTGTTCAGCAGCGTGTACGAGTTGGCCTTGACGGGGACCTCGGTCTGCGAGCCTTCGGAGCCGTTGACGGTCAGCGTCACATCCTGCGAGGAGGAGTTGTAGACGGCGCCCAGCACTCGGCCCGGCTGATCCTCGCCAGCGGAAACGACCAGGAAGTTCCGCAGCTGCAGCGGGCCCAGGTCGGCGACGATGCCGTCCGAGGCAGCGTACTGCTCCTTGGTCTGCTGCGGCGTGATGTATCCGCAGCCCGATACCGTCAGCAGGCCCGCGCACAGGGCGGCAGCCGTCAGTGCCATTTTGCCGCGCCCGGCCCGGTTCATCGCAGTGAAACGCACGTCAGTACTCCTCGAGAGTCTTGAAACATTATTCAGCCCTTAGCCTATCCGCAAAGGGGCTCAAACGCGGATTCGAAGACCTGCGCAACACCCTTGGCAGCCCCGGCCAGATGCACTATTATCCGCTTTCGTCAAGGGGTCCCGACGGGCTGATTGGGCCCATTTTCCGCGTATTTCTGCGGTTGCGGGGCCGTTCCGCGGCCGGTCATATGCCTTAATCGTGATAAACTGGGTGCCGGGAAAGGGGAAATGTCCACATGGTATTTGAGGTTGGCGAGACAGTAGTTTACCCTCACCACGGTGCTGCGAAAATTGAAGAAATCAAGATGCGCACCATCAAGGGCGAAGAGAAAATGTATCTCAAGCTCAAGGTGGCCCAGGGTGATCTGACCATTGAAGTTCCAGCAGAAAACGTAGACCTTGTTGGGGTCCGGGACGTGGTGGGCAAGGAAGGCCTGGAGCATGTCTTCGACGTCCTCCGTGCCGAGTTCACCGAGGAACCCACCAACTGGTCGCGCAGGTACAAGGCAAACCTCGAGAAGCTTGCCTCCGGTGACGTCATCAAAGTGGCAGAGGTCGTCCGCGACCTGTGGCGCCGCGATCACGACCGGGGCCTTTCCGCAGGCGAGAAGCGCATGCTGGCCAAAGCCCGGCAGATTCTGATCTCAGAACTGGCGCTGGCAGAAAAGACCGACGAAGAGAAGGCAGCAAGCGTTCTCGACGAGGTCCTGGCTTCCTAAGAATCGAACCCCGGTGGCACCTGGAGTGCCGCCGGGCTTCTTTTTGCCCAAAAACAGGGCCGGCTGGGGGCTTGGCCGGGCAAGGCTTCCTGGACGTAGGCTGGTCCGCATGAGGAATTCATCCACCCGCCCGGTCACCGCGGTGATCCTGGTGGCAGCAGGATCAGGGCAACGGCTCGGCTACGGCATGCCCAAGGCGGCAGTGCCCCTGGGCGGCGACACCATCCTGATCCATGCCTTGCGGGGCATTGTTGCCGCCGGCGTCGGCGTGCAGATCTGCGTGGCCCTGCCGGCCGGCGACGACGGGCTCCGCGCCCAGTGCGATGCGTTCCGGGACGAACTGGCCGACGGCGGACCCCTCCTGACAGTGGTGGACGGCGGCGCTACCCGCGCCGGCTCGGTCCGGGCCGGCCTCGCTGCCCTGATGGAAGGCGTGGAGGCGGTCCTGGTGCACGATGCCGCCCGCGCCCTCACCCCCGAAGCCGTTTTCCACCGCGTGGCCGACGCGCTGGACGCGGGGGCGGAAGCGGTGATTCCCGCCGTCGCCGTGGTGGATACCGTTAAGACCGTGGTGGCCACGGACGGCGGGGACGCCGCCATCGCCCCCGAACTCGTGACCGGGACGGCGCCCCGCGAGGAACTCCGCGCCGTCCAGACCCCGCAGGGCTTCCGGCTGGCAACCCTGTTGGAGGCGCATGCCGCGGCAGCGGCGCTCGACCCGGCATCGGCGGCTGCCGTGACGGACGACGCCATGCTGGTGGAAATGCTGGGGACTCCCGTTTACGCGGTCCGGGGTTCCACCCAGTCCCTGAAGATCACCACACCGCTGGACCTGATCCTCGCCGAAGGCCTCCTGGAAGGCCCGCTCGGCGCCCGTTGGGTGGAGGGATGACCGTGGACCAGCCCGCAATGATCATTCCCCGGACCGGCATCGGCATCGACGTCCACGCCTACGACCCTGGCGAACCTGCCCGTCCCCTCTGGCTCGGCGGACTCCTGTGGCCGGGCGAACGCGGCCTCGCGGGCCATTCGGACGGCGACCCCGTGGCCCACGCCGCGGCGGATGCGCTGTTCTCCGCCGCCGGCATCGGCGACCTGGGCACACACTTCGGGACGGACCGGCCCGAATTCGCCGGCGCCTCCGGTGTGACCCTCCTCGCAGAAGCGGCGCGGATCGTCCGCGCCGCCGGTTTTGAGATCGGTAACGTCGCCGTCCAGTTCGTGGCGAACAGGCCAAAGTTCGGCCCGCGCCGCGAGGAAGCCCAGACCGTCCTCAGCGATGCAGCGGGGGCGCCCGTCAGCGTCACGGCCACCACCAGCGACGGGCTGGGATTCCCCGGCCGCGGCGAAGGCATCTCCGCCATGGCCACCGCCCTGGTCTATCCCCGGGCAGCCGGCCCCATCGGCTAATCTGGACCGGTGACCCTGCGCTTCTATGACACTGCCTCCGCCGAAGTCCGCGACTTCGTTCCCCTCGTCGCGGGCACGGCCAGCCTCTACTACTGCGGGGCCACGGTGCAGGGGATGCCGCACGTGGGGCACATCCGCTCCGCCATCGCCTTCGACCAGCTGACACGCTGGCTCACCCATCGCGGACACCGGGTCACGGTGGTCCGTAACGTCACGGACATCGACGACAAGATCCTGGCTAAGTCCGCCCAGTCCTTCAGTCCGGAGTTCAGCGGCGGCCCCGGTGAAATTGTGGCCGAAGAGTGGTGGGCGCTGGCGTACCGCTACGAGCAGGAATTCCTGAAGGCCTACGACGCCCTGGGCGTCGGCCGGCCCACCTATGAACCGCGGGCCACCGGGCACATCCCGGAAATGCACGCCCTGATCCAGGACCTGATCGACCGCGGCCACGCGTACCCTGCTGTGGACGATTCCGGGGACGTGTACTTCGATGTCCGGTCCTGGGCCAGGTACGGGTCCCTGACCCGCCAGAACATCGATGACATGCAGGCCGCGCCGGACGCCGACCCCCGCGGGAAAAAGGACCCCCGCGACTTCGCCCTCTGGAAGGGCACCAAGGCAGGCGAACCCGCGTCCGCCGGCTGGGCATCCCCCTGGGGGACCGGCCGGCCGGGCTGGCACCTGGAATGCTCCGCCATGGTCACTAAATACCTGGGCACCGAGTTTGACATCCACGGCGGCGGGCTGGACCTCCGCTTCCCGCACCATGAGAACGAAATGGCCCAGTCGCAGGCGGCGGGCCACGGCTTCGCCAACTTCTGGATGCACAATGGCATGGTCACCTACCAGGGCGAAAAAATGTCCAAGTCCATCGGAAACACCGTCAGCCCGGCGGAGATGCTGGAACTGGCCCCCGCCCGCGTGGTCCGCTATTACCTGGGCCAGGCCCATTACCGGTCCATCCTGGACTACCGGCCCACGTCGCTGCAGGAGGCCGCCGCCGCCGTCGAACGCATTGAAGGCTTTATGGGCCGGGCGGTCCAGGCCCTGGCCGACGGCGGGACCTACAGTTTCGCCACCTACGGAACCGTTCCCGAAGCCTTCGGCAACGCCATGGACGATGACCTGAACGTGCCGGCGGCGCTGGCGGTGCTCCACGAGACGGTCCGGCTGGGCAACACAGCGCTCACCGAAGGCCGGCTGGAGGAGGCCCGAGGAGCCCTGCATCAGGTCCACGACATGCTCCGGGTCCTGGGCCTGAACGATGTTGCTTCCGGCCCGGCGGGGGATGGGCGCGAAACCGGCGCCCTCGCCGTCCTGGTCCAGGCCCAGCTCGCCGCCCGGACCAAAGCACGGGCAGACAAGGACTGGGCAGCCTCGGACGCCATCCGGGACACCCTTGCCGCGGCGGGTGTGGTGGTGGCGGACGGCCCGGACGGCGCCACCTGGAGCCTGAAACGCGGCTGAGCCCTCGGATCCGCCCCGATTGAGCCGATTTTTCTGCTGTCCGTAGACTGGTAGGCAGACTCAGTCAACACAATCAAGGGTGGAACACAATGGCCAACAACGGTCGCCGGTCTATTAAGGCAAAGAAGGGCCCAACCATCGGAACCGGTGGACATGGCCGCAAGGCTCTCGAAGGCAAGGGTCCCACCCCCAAAGCCGAGGACCGCCCGTACCACAAGGCCCACAAGTCCAAGCAGCTGTCCGAGCGTTCCGCCGCCAAGCGCGGCACGGGTGCCCGCAGCGCCGGCGCCAGCAGGACCGGACCCAAGGGCCGCGCCACCGAAGAAGTGGTGACCGGCCGCAACTCCGTGGTGGAGGCACTGCGTGCCGGCATCCCCGCGAAGGCGCTGCACATCGCGATCCGCATCGAAATGGATGACCGGGTCAAGGAATCCCTGAAGCTCGCCGCCGAACGCGGCATCCCGCTGCTGGAAACCGGCAAGCCCGAGCTGGACCGGATGACCGACGACGCCGTGCACCAGGGCCTGGTCCTGCAGATCCCGCCGTACGAGTACCAGGACGCCTACGACCTCGCCGAGGAAACCGTGGACAAGTGGAAGAAGGGGCACGTTGCCAACGCGCCGCTCTTTGTTGCCTTGGACGGCATCACCGATCCCCGCAACCTGGGTGCCATCATCCGCTCTGTTTCCGCCTTCAGCGGTCACGGCGTCATTGTCCCGGAGCGCCGCTCCGTGGGCGTCACTGCCTCGGCCTGGAAGACCAGCGCCGGCGCAGCCGTGCGGGTCCCGGTGGCCCGTGCCGCCAACCTGAACAGCGCGCTCAAGCAGTTCAAAGGCATGGGCATTTTTGTGCTGGGCCTCGACGGCGACGGCGACGTGTCGCTGCCGGACCTCACCCTCGCCACCGAACCCGTGTGCATCGTGGTGGGCTCCGAGGGCAAGGGCCTCAGCCGCCTGGTCCGCGAGAACTGCGACCAGATCGTCTCCATCCCGATCGATTCGGCCATGGAATCCCTGAACGCCTCCATGGCCGTGGGCATTTCCCTGTACGAAGTCTCGCGCCAGCGCGCCACGAAGTAGCGGACGCCCGTTCCGTAGCTGTTACCCGGCCGTCATATCGGCGGCCGGTCAGTCTTATGTGCCGCTGGCGGCTAAAATTTTAGGTGATGGTCATGCCGCTCTTCGACACCGCTTCCACCACGGACACCTCCACGGCGGTGCCGCTGGGTGTCAGCGTGCCGCGTCCGGAAACCAGCGGCGCCGGGCACCACGGGACGGCCCGGGCCAACGTTGCCTGCTACGCTCCGGGCGTCCCCAGCCTGGAAATCGTCTACATCGCCCCGGGCGGGGACTGGCGGGTGCAGGCGCTGCCCAACGTCACCCACGGCGTCCACCACGGCATCGTGGCGGACCTGCCTGTTGGATCCCGGTACGGTTTCCGGCCGGCGTCGCCCGAGCAGTCCCTGCCGCTCGCGGTGCCCACCCGGGATGTGGATGACGCCGGCGGCCAGCCGCTGCTGCTTGATCCCTACGGCCGCGCCATTGACCAGCGCGACGGGTTCCTCACCAGCGTCCGGATGGCATCGGCCTTCGACTGGGGCTCCGACGCCCGCCTGGGCCTGCAGTGGCGCAACACCATCATCTACGAGGCCCACGTCCGCGGGCAGAGCATGCTCCACCCCGACGTGCCGGAGGAACTGCGCGGGACGTACGCCGGCATGGCCCACCCTGCCGTGATAGCGCACCTCCAGGGACTGGGCATCACGTCGGTGCAGCTGCTGCCGGTGCACTTCCATCTGGACGAACCGCACCTGCAGGACCTTGCCTTGACCAATTACTGGGGCTACAACACTGCAGCGTTCTTCGCGCCCCACCCCGGCTACGCCACGCGGGCCGCGCAGGACGCCGGGCCCCAAGCCGTCCAGGACGAGTTCAAGGGCATGGTGAAGCTCCTGCACGCGGCCGGCCTGGAAGTCATCCTGGACGTCGTCTACAACCACACGGCCGAAGGCGGCCCGGACGGGCAGACCCTCAGCTTCCGTGGCCTCGGTGAAGACAGGTATTACCGCACCGACGGGAACGGCCGGTACCTGGACACCACGGGCTGCGGCAACAGCCTGAACTTCGGTGAACCCCGCGTGGTCCAGATGGTCCTGGATTCCCTGCGCTACTGGGTGGACGAGTTCCACATTGACGGGTTCCGGTTCGACCTGGCCGTGACGCTGTGCCGCAATGCCGCCAACGAATTCGACCCGCGGCACCCGTTCCTGGTGGCCATCGCCGCCGATCCTGTCCTGTCGGACGTGAAGCTCATCGCCGAACCCTGGGACGTGGGCTACGGCGGCTGGCAGACCGGCCGGTTCCCTGCCGGCTGGGTGGACTGGAACGACCACTTCCGGGACTCCGTCCGGTCCTTCTGGCTCGCGGACCGCGCCGCCATCGACGCCGGCGGCCAGGGCGGTTCCGTGGCCCGGCTCGCCGATGCCCTCTCCGGCTCGGCAGCACTGTTTGAAGGCTCGGGCAGGTCCCGGCTCGCCTCGGTCAACCTGGTCACCGCCCATGATGGGTTCACCCTCCACGACCTGGTGTCCTTCGACCGGAAACACAACGAAGCCAACGGTGAGCAGAACCGCGACGGCCACGGCGACAACCGCAGCTACAACCACGGTGTGGAGGGCCCCACCGAAAACGGGGCCATCCTGGCCAAACGGGCCCAGTCCCGCCGGAACCTGATGGCCTCGCTGCTGGTCTCCCTCGGCGTGCCCATGATCACCGCCGGCGACGAACTGGCCCGCACCCAGCAGGGCAACAACAACGCCTACTGCCAGGACAATGCCATCGCCTGGCTGGACTGGACCCGCACGCCGGAGTCGGAGGAGATGCTGCGCAGCACCACGCGGTACATCCGGCTGCGCAAGGAATTTTTGGCCGCCCAACGGCACGACTTCCCCGTCCGGGATGAACAGTCCTACCTTTACTGGTTCGACCAGAGCGGCCAGCCCATGAGCATGGACGCCTGGAACAATCCGCAGCACCGCGTGGTCCAGCTCCTGCTGGGCTCCGACGACGGCACCCTGGCCGGGCTGGTGGTGGTCAACGGCAGCACCTCGGACGTCCAGATCACCCTGCCGGCGATCGTCGGCAGCGCTGCCCCCCGGATGTTCGAACTCCGGGTCACCACCTCGCCCCTGCACGAACTGCGCAAGGGCGGCAGAGTGGCGTCCGGCGAAAAGGACCTGGTGGAGGCAAACTCCATCAGCATCTACCGCACCTAGGCTTCGGCCCAACCCTGTCGGAAGGCAGCACAGCACCCCCATGAAGATTTACTCAGGCGACACCTGGACCCTTGCCGAACTGCAGGAGCAGGTGTCCGATCAGGGCCGCCGCAGCCTCCTGGTTCCGGCCGCCGACAGCAAACGGGCGGTCCTGGAGACCTTCGGGGAGGTCCTCAGCTTCCCGGCTGAATCCGACGCGGACCTTGACGCGCTCAACGACTCCCTGCACGACTTCGCGGACAGCATCGCTGACAACGGCAACCCGCCCGTGACGGTCCTGTGGCAGGTGGCGGGACCGTTCCGCAGTGACCGTTCCTTCGGAATTATCTGCGAGGTCCTCCAGGACGCCGAGCGTTACGCGGGAGCTGACCTTTCGGTGACGGCAGTCCTGCTCTGAGCTGAGCGCGCCGATACGCAAAAAGCCGGGTCCGGCAGCCTTTTCATCCCTGCCGGACCCGGCTTTTTGTCCTGTCAGGCGTTGACGATCAGCCCGAGCTCAGCCTTGGATGCCAGCGCGTCGTGGCGGGGGAGGACCCGGACCGTGTAGCCGAAGGAGCCGGACCTGTCGATCACCAGGGAACCGCTGAACAGGTGGCGGCCGCCACCCAGGTCCTCCTGCGCCTTCAGTTCCATCAGCGTGATGTCCGTGAGGCTGTCGCTTTCCTCGGCCCGGCCGTAGGCCACTTCAACGCAGACATCCTCCGGCGTGAGGGCCTGCAGCGCCACGTACGCGTTGACCTGGAGTGTGTCGCCGATCTGCGGATCCTCCGAGACGTTCACGGAGTCCACGTGCTCCACACTCACGTGCGGCCAAGCCGCACGCACCCCCGCGGTCCAGGCTGCCAGGGTGCGGGCCTGGGAGAAGGAATTCGCGACGGCGGTCCGGCCGGCTTCCGCCGCCGGGCGGTACAGGATGTTGACGTAGTCGCGGAGCATCCGCTCGGCGGACACAGCGGGGCCCAGGTGCGACAGGGTGTGCTTGATCATCGACACCCAGTGCGTTGGCACCTTCTCAGCGGCCGACGTCGACGGTCCTGCCGCGCCCGCAGCCTCGGAAACGGTGTTGCCGTAGAACCTCGGCGCCACCTGCGTTTCGAGCAGTTCGTACAGCGCGGCCGCCTCGATATCGTCGCGTTCCTCCGGTGAGGCCCCATTGTTGGCGGTGGGAATCGCCCAGCCGTTTTCGCCGTCGTACATTTCATCCCACCAGCCGTCCAGGACGGACAGGTTCAGCGAACCGTTCAGTGCCGCCTTCATGCCTGACGTGCCGCAGGCCTCCAGCGGGCGGAGCGGGTTGTTGAGCCACACGTCGCAGCCCGGGAACAACGTCCGGGCCATGGCGATGTCGTAGTTGGGCAGGAACGCGATCCGGTGCCGGACCTCGGGATCATCGGTGAACCGGACCAGGTCCTGGATCATCTTTTTGCCGGCGTCGTCCGCCGGGTGCGACTTGCCCGCAATGACCAGCTGGATGGGATGGTCCTTGTGCAGGAGCAGTGCCTTCAGGCGGTCGGGTTCACGGAGCATCAGCGTGAGCCGCTTGTAGGTGGGCACGCGGCGGGCGAACCCGATGGTCAGCACATCCGGGTCGAGGACCTTCTCGGTCCAGCCCAGCTCCGCGTCGGCGGCGCCGCGCTTCTTCCACGCGGCCCGGAGCCGGCGGCGGACATCATCCACCAGCGCCGAGCGCATTTCCCGGCGCAGCGCCCACACATCGGCGTCGCTGACGTTGTAGGCGAGGTCCCAGCGGCCGTTGGCCTCCGCTTCGCTGCCGAACTGGTCGCGGGCCAGCTTGGAGATCCGGCTGTCCACCCACGTGGGCACGTGCACGCCGTTGGTCACGGACGTGATGGGCACCTCGGAGTGGTCAAAGCCCGGCCAGAGGGCCGAGAACATACCGCGGGACACCTCGCCGTGGAGCTTGGCCACGCCGTTGGCCCGCTGCGCCAGCCGCAGGCCCATCACGGCCATGTTGAACACTGACGGGTTCCCATCGGCGTAATTCTCCCGGCCCAGTTCCAGGATCCGGTCAACAGGAACCTCGGGGGCCAGCCCCGCCTGGAAGAAGTGGTTGATCTGGGCGATCTCGAACCGGTCGATGCCGGCGGGAACCGGTGTGTGCGTGGTGAACACCGTGGAGGCCCGGCCAGCGGCGAGTGCCTCGTCGAAGGTCAGCGCCTGCTCACCGGCCATCAGCTCCTGGATGCGTTCGATGCCCAGGAACCCGGCATGGCCTTCGTTGGTGTGGAAGACCTCCGGTGCAGGGGTCCCGGTCAGCTGCTGGAAGGCGCGCAGCGCCTTCACCCCGCCCATGCCCAGCAGCAGTTCCTGCTGCAGCCGGTGGTCCCCGCCGCCGCCGTACAGGCGGTCGGTGATGCCGCGGGCGGCGTCGTCGTTGCCCGGCACGTTGGAGTCCAGGAGCAGCAGGGGAACGCGGCCGACGTCGGCCCGCCAGATGTGTGCCAGCAGCCGGCGGCCGTTGGGCAGGGGCAGCGACACCTGCAGGGGCCGGCCGTTGCCGTCCGCCGAGGGT
Source organism: Arthrobacter sp. ZBG10 (assembly GCF_001238605.1). Lineage (NCBI taxonomy): Bacteria > Bacillati > Actinomycetota > Actinomycetes > Micrococcales > Micrococcaceae > Arthrobacter > Arthrobacter sp. ZBG10. Next base: position 12,886 of record NZ_LFQH01000074.1, read on the forward strand.
TCCCGGAGCAGCGTCAGTGGCAGCCCGTCCGGGTCCAGTACGGGGTACGTCTCCTGTTGCCACGCATCACGTGACAGGGACTGTTTGAAATAGCCGGCCTGGTAGAGCAGGCCGACGCCGATCAGCGGTACGCCGAGGTCCGAGGCGGCTTTCAGGTGGTCCCCGGCCAGGATGCCCAGGCCGCCCGAGTACTGCGGCAGGACCTCGGTAATGCCGAACTCCGGCGAGAAGTAGGCGATCGCCGCGGGCGCTTCCGGCCCGAGGCCCTGGTACCAGCGGGGCTCGTCCAGGTACCGGTCAAGATCCGCCGCGGCGGCACTGATCCGGTCCACTACCGACTGGTCGGCTGCGAGTTGTTGGAACTCCTCCCGGCTGACCAGGCCCAGGAAGCTAACAGGGTCCTGCCCGCTTTCCGCCCAGATCCTGGGGTTCAGGGCGGCGAAAAGTTCCCTGGTGGGGCGGTGCCAGGACCAGCGCAGATTGCTGGCCAGCCGCGACAGCGGACGGATGGGCTCGGGGAGGACTGTACGGACCGTAAACCTGCGGATTGCCTTCACCTGCGTCACACTAACGGACAACTTCCGCGGCTGGAACAAGCACAGGGTTTCTTTTGGGTAAATGACAGGAATGACGTGCGCCACGGCGCAAAAGGTGCGCAGGCTTAGCAAATTCCGGCTTTTCTCGCTAACGTCGAGCCTGTGACGACTAACCCAGGAAACACAGCCGCATCCACGACGAAACCAACGGGCAGCATCACTGAGGGCCTGCGCTTCGGACGTTTTCCGATCACCGCCGTACAGCCGGTCATCGAAGACGGGGCGTTCCCGGCCAAGGCCGTGCCGGGAGAAGGAATCGTGGTGGGCGCCACCTCATTCCGCGAAGGCCACGACCAGCTGGGCGTCAGCGCCGTCCTGCACGACGCCGCAGGCGCCGAGCGCCAGCGCGTCCGCCTGGCCCCGCCCCGCGGGGAACGCGGCATGGGTACCGACCGCTGGGAAGGCATCCTCACGCCGTCGGAACCCGGCAACTGGACGTTCAGTATTGAAGCCTGGCATGACCGCTACGGCACGTGGCACCACAACGCGGAGGTGAAGATCGCCGCCGGCGTGGACGTTGAGCTGATGCTTGCCGAAGGTGCGGCGCTGCTGGGCGAAGCCGCGAACGACGAGTCCCGCGACGGAAACGACAGGGACGTCCTGGGCCGGGCCGCGCAGGCCCTGGCCGACACCGGTCGCAGCACCGAGGAACGTTTGGGCGCCGGATTCGGCGCCGACGTCACGGACGTTGTGGCCCGCCAGCCCATCCGCGAACTTGTCACTGTTTCGCGCCGCTACCCGCTGCTCGTGGAGCGCGAACGTGCCGGCCGCGGGGCCTGGTACGAGTTCTTCCCCCGTTCCGAAGGCGCCGTTAAGGACCACACCACCGGCGCCTGGACCTCGGGAAACTTCCGCACGGCCGCGAAGCGCCTGGACGCCGTGGCGGCCATGGGCTTCGACGTCCTGTACATGCCGCCCATCCACCCGATCGGCGTACAGCACCGCAAGGGCCCCAACAACACCCTCATTGCCGGCCCCAACGACCCCGGCTCGCCTTGGGCCATCGGCGCGGCTGAAGGCGGCCACGACGCCATCCACCCCGACCTGGGCACCTTTGAGGACTTTGACGCCTTTGTGGCGCGGGCCACCGAATTGGGCCTCGATGTAGCCCTGGACCTGGCGTTGCAGGCCGCCCCTGACCACCCCTGGGTGGCGTCAAACCCGGAGTGGTTCACCACCCGCGTGGACGGCAGCATTGCCTACGCGGAAAACCCGCCGAAAAAATACCAGGACATTTACCCGCTGAATTTCGATAATGATCCGGAAGGACTTTCCCGCGAAATTCTCCGGATTGTCCTCCTGTGGGTCAGCCATGGCGTAAAGATCTTCCGGGTCGATAATCCGCATACCAAACCCGTGTGGTTCTGGGAATGGCTGATCGCCGAAGTGGACAAAAACGTGGACGGCGTGGTGTTCCTCGCCGAGGCCTTCACCCGCCCCGCCATGATGCACGCGCTGGGCCGGGCCGGGTTCCAGCAGTCCTACACCTACTTCACCTGGCGCAACACCAAGGCGGAGATCGAGAAGTACTTCGCCGAGGTCAGCCACGAATCCGCGGCTTTCTTCCGGCCCAACTTCTTTGTCAACACCCCGGACATCCTCACCGAATACCTGCAGTTCGGCGGCCCGGCAGCGTTCAAGATCCGCGCGGTCCTCGCCGCCACGGCCAGCCCGCTGTGGGGTGTGTACGCCGGCTACGAACTCTACGAGCACGTTGCCCGGCCCGGTGCCGAGGAATACATCGACAACGAAAAGTTTGAGTACAAGGCCCGCGACTGGGACGGTGCTGCCGCGTCCGGCCGCACCCTGGCGCCGTTCATCACCCGGCTCAACCACCTCCGGCACAACCACCCGGCGCTGCAGGACCTGCAGAACCTGACGGTCCACCACACCACTGACGACGCCACGGTGGCCTACTCCAAGCACAAGACCCTGCCGGACGGAACGAAGGACACCATCATCGTGGTGGCCAACGTGGACCCGCACGGCGCCCGCGAGTGCACGGTGGTGCTGGACCTGGCCGCCCTGGAACTGGACCAGCAGGACCTGACCCCCGGCGGCGGTTTCTACGTCGATGACCTGCTCACCGGTGAAAGCTGGGAATGGGGCGAGTACAACTACGTCCGCCGCGACCCGCACCTTGAACCCGCCCACATCCTGAGCGTGAGGAGAATGCATCAGTGAATTTCAATCCGCAGGGTGCCAGCCAGCATTTCACCCCCAAAAGCAGCTTTGAGCTGAACGCTCCGGGCCTGCAGCACGACCCGCTGTGGTACCGGAAGGCCGTGTTTTACGAAGTGCTCGTCCGGGCCTTCGCGGATGCCAACGGCGATGGGTCCGGTGACTTCTCCGGCCTCATCGACAGGCTCGACTACCTCCAGTGGCTGGGGGTGGACTGCCTCTGGCTGCCGCCGTTCTTCCAGTCGCCGCTGCGTGATGGTGGCTACGACATTTCCGACTACAACTCCGTCCTGGACGAGTTCGGCACCATCAGCGACTTCAAGCGCCTGGTCGCCGAGGCCCATGCCAGGGGCGTGCGGGTCATCATCGACCTGCCCCTGAACCACACCTCGGACCAGCACCCTTGGTTCCAGGAATCCCGCAAGGACCCTGACGGTCCGTTCGGCGACTTCTACGTGTGGAGCGATACGGACGAAAAGTACGAGGACGCCCGCATCATCTTCGTGGACACTGAGGAATCGAACTGGACGTTTGATCCGATCCGCCGGCAGTTCTTCTGGCACCGTTTCTTCGGCCACCAGCCGGACCTGAACTTCGAAAACCCCAAGGTCATCGAAGCCCTGTTCGACGTGGTGCGCTTCTGGCTGGACCAGGGCATCGACGGCTTCCGGGCCGACGCCATTCCGTACCTCTTCGAAGAGGAGGGGACCAACTGCGAAAACCTGCCTGCCACGCACGACTTCCTCCGGAAACTGCGCACCATGGTGGATGAAAGCTACCCGGGCCGGGTGATCATCGCCGAAGCGAACCAGCCGCCCAACGAGGTGGTGGAGTACTTCGGAACCGAGGAGGAACCGGAATGCCACATGGCCTTCCACTTCCCCATCATGCCGCGGCTGTACTACGCGCTGCGCGACCAGAAGGCCGCGCCCATCATCGAAACCATGCAGGACACCCCGGAAATCCCCGAGGGGGCCCAATGGGGTACGTTCCTGCGCAACCACGATGAGCTGACCCTGGAGATGGTGACCCCGGACGAGCGCGCAGCCATGCTGGGCTGGTACGCCCCGGATCCCCGGATGCGGGCCAACATCGGCATCCGCCGCCGGCTGGCCCCGCTGCTGGACAACTCCCGCGCCGAGATTGAACTGATCAACGCGCTGCTGCTGTCCCTGCCGGGCAGCCCGTTCCTGTACTACGGGGACGAGATCGGCATGGGCGACAACATCTGGCTGGACGACCGCGACGCCGTGCGCACGCCCATGCAGTGGAACCCCGACCGCAACGCGGGATTCTCCAGTGCCGACCCCGGCAAGCTGTACCTGCCGCCCATCCAGTCGCTGGTGTACAACTACGCCATGGCCAACGTGGAAGCGGAATCCGCCCACTCGGGTTCGCTGCTGCGCTGGACCCGGCAGATCCTCAGCGTCCGGCGCAACCACCCGGCCTTCGGACTCGGCGGCTTCAAGCACGTCGAGGCCGACCACGACGCCGTCCTGTCGTACCTGCGTGAACTCCCGGAGGGGAATTCGGCGGGGGCCGACAGCGAGACGATCCTGTGTGCCTTCAATCTTTCCCAGCACCCGGTGGCAGCCAAGCTGCGGATTCCGCAGTACGCGGGGCGGGGCCTGCGGGACGTTTTCGGCGGCCAGCCGTTCCCGGGCATCAGCGAGGACGGGACGCTGACGCTCACGCTGGGCAGCCACGATTTCTTCTGGCTGCGGATCCGCTCGGCGTCGTCAAATCCGGCCTCACCGTATACGCAGGCCTTGCCGATCCTCTCGATCGAGAACTGATATGAGCCAGCCCATCCTCACCCCCGCCCTGACTGCCCTGCTTCGGGAATGGCTTCCGAGGCAGCGCTGGTTCCCCGTGAAAACCGACGACTTCGAGATGTCCCAGGCGGGCAGCCTTGGCCTGGCGGACCCCGCCGGGCACGCCGGGCTCGCCGTCTTCATCCTGAACGTCACCACCAGGACGCCCGACGGCGGTCCCCGGACCTCAGTGGTCCAGGTTCCGTTGAGTTTCCGGCCCGCCCCCGCGGCCGGGATGGAGCGGGCCCTCGTGGGTCAGGCTGCCGGGACCGACCCGTCCCGGACCTGGGTCTACGACGCCGTCCATGACCCCGACTTCGTGGCCGCCTGGCTGGAACTCATCCGGCACCAGGGCACCGCGCCCACCGGGACGGCCACCGGCTTCAAGGTGGCCGGCGACTACCGCCTGCCCACCGCCCGGGGCGTGGTCAAGGTCCTCTCCGGTGAGCAGTCCAACAGTTCGGTCATTGTGGACGACGGCGAATCGGCAGCGATCGTCAAATTCTTCCGGGTACTCTCCGACGGCACCAACCCCGAGGTGGAAGTGGGTTCCGCCCTGACGGCCGGCGGCACCACCGAGGTGCCGGCCACGTTGGGCTGGGTCCGCGGGGAGTGGCTCGCCCAGGGCCCGGTCAACGGTGCCGGCGCCGGGCAGTCCGGCAGAAGCACCCGGACAGTGCAGGGCGAACTGGCAGTGGCCCACGAATTCCTGGCAGGCGGCCGCGACGCGTGGCGGCTGGCAGTTGACGCCGCCCGGTCCGGTACCGACTTCACCGCGGAAGCCCACGCGCTTGGCGCGGCCACGGCCACCGTCCACCGCCGGCTCGCGGCAGCGCTGGGTACCTCTGCCGAACCCTCGTCCGGGACCGTGATCGGACCCGCTGTTGCACAGCGCGTCCGCGAGGCCTGGGCGGAAGCCGGTCCCGCCGTCGGGCCCTACAACGACGCCCTCGACGACCTGCTGGCAGGGCTCGACGGCGTCGCCGCGGGTCCGCTGCAGCGGATCCACGGCGACCTCCACCTTGGCCAGATCCTGCAGGTGCCCGGCAGCGCCGGCGCCTCACGGTGGGCCATCCTGGACTTCGAGGGTGAGCCCCTGCGGCCCATCGCCGAACGGAATGTCCCGGACGTTCCGCTGCGGGACGTGGTGGGGATGCTCCGGTCCTTCGACTACGCCGCGGGCGCCGCGCTGCGCGAACAGGACGGGGCGCAGGTTCCCGATTCCTGGGTGGATGACTGCGCGGACGCGTTCCTGGCCGGCTACGCCGGCGTCAGGGCCGGCACCGTGGACCGGGAATCGCCGCTCTTTGTGGCATTGTGGCTGGACAAGGCGCTTTATGAAGTGGTTTACGAAATGCGCAACAGGCCGGACTGGCTGGCGATCCCCGTGAACGCCTCCAGACGGCTCCTGGGCAGTAATGGCGCCGGCATCCTCGCCGGGGCAGCATCGGAAGGCAATGAAATGACAGGCTCAGCACAGACCGACCGCCCCGGGGCGCCGCTGCCGGTGGACGCCGACACGCTGGGCAGGATCGCGAACGGCGAACACCACGCCCCGCACTCCGTCCTCGGCGCGCACCTTGACGACTACGGCCACGTGACAGTCCGTACCGTCAAGCATCTGGCGGAAGCCGTCTCCGTGGTGACGTCCGCCGGGTCAGTACCCATGGAGCACGAGGCGCACGGCGTTTGGGTGGCGGTCCTGGAACCGCTGCAGCAGGGCCATGTGCCCGACTACCGGCTTTCCGTGACCTACCCCGGAGCCGACGCCGTCACGGTCGACGAGCCGTACCGCTACCTTCCCACCGTGGGCGAAGTGGACCTGCACCTGATCGGCGAAGGCCGGCACGAAAAACTCTGGGAGGTGCTCGGGGCGCACGTCCAGCACTACAAGTCATCGCTGGGTGACGTGGACGGCGTGTCCTTCGCCGTGTGGGCCCCCAACGCCCAGGCCGTGCGGATCAAGGGTGACTTCAACGGCTGGGACGGGCGTGAGAACTCGCTCCGGTCCTTGGGCTCCTCGGGGGTCTGGGAAATCTTCGTTCCCGGCGTTGTAGCAGGGGCGTGCTATAAATTCGAGATCCGGACCAAAGCCGGCTACTGGGTGGAAAAAGCCGATCCGCTGGCCTTCGGGACCGAGGTTCCGCCGCTGACCGCTTCACGTGTCGTGGAGCCCTCCTACGCTTTCAAGGACGCCGAATGGATGGCGGCCCGCGCTGAGCGTGACCCGCACAACTCAGCCATGAGCGTCTACGAGGTCCACCTCGGCTCCTGGCGGCTGGGCCTGGGCTACAAGGAACTGGCCACCGAACTGGTGGACTACGTCAAGTGGCTCGGCTTTACGCACGTCGAGTTCATGCCCGTGGCCGAACACCCGTTCGGTGGCTCCTGGGGCTACCAGGTCACCTCCTACTTCGCGCCGACATCCCGCTTCGGGCACCCCGACGAGTTCCGCTTCCTCGTGGATGCGCTGCACCAGGCGGGAATCGGCGTGCTGCTGGACTGGGTGCCGGCCCACTTCCCCAAGGATGCCTGGGCGCTGGCCAAGTTTGACGGCGAAGCGCTCTACGAGCACGCCGACCCGAACCTGGGCGAGCACCCTGACTGGGGCACCCTGATCTTCGACTTCGGCCGCTCCGAGGTCCGGAACTTCCTGGTGGCGAACGCCTTGTACTGGCTGGAGGAGTTCCACATCGATGGGCTGCGGGTGGATGCGGTCGCCTCGATGCTGTACCTGGACTACTCCCGCGAGGAAGGACAGTGGCAGCCCAACCGGTTCGGCGGCCGCGAGAACCTGGAGGCCATGTCCTTCCTGCAGGAAGTGAACGCCACTGTCTACAAAACGCACCCCGGTGCCGTGATGATCGCCGAGGAATCCACGGCGTTCCCCGGCGTCACCGCGCCCACCAGCCACGGCGGGCTGGGCTTCGGCCTGAAATGGAACATGGGCTGGATGCACGATTCCCTGTCCTACGCCGCCGAGGAACCGATCAACCGCAAGTGGCACCACGGGACCGTCACGTTCTCGCTGGTGTACGCGTTCACCGAGAACTTCCTGCTGCCCATCAGCCACGACGAGGTTGTGCATGGCAAGGGTTCGATGCTGCGGAAGATGCCGGGTGACCGTTGGCAGCAGCTGGCCAACCTGCGCGCCTTCTTCGCCTACCAGTGGGCACACCCGGGCAAGCAGCTCATCTTTATGGGCACGGAGTTCGGCCAGGAAGCCGAGTGGTCCGAGCAGCACGGCCTGGACTGGTGGCTTGCCGATATCCCGGCCCACAAGGGACTGCAGCTGCTGACCAAAGACCTCAACGAGCTCTACGCTGCCACCCCGGCACTGTACGAACGGGACAACGAACCCGGCGGGTTCCAGTGGATCAACGGGGGAGACGCGGACCGCAACGTCCTGTCCTTCATCCGGTGGGACACGAACGGCAACGCAGTGGTTTGCGCCATCAACTTCTCCGGTGCGCCCCACGTGGGCTACACCCTGGGGGTTCCCGTTGCCGGGGCGTGGAACGAGGTGCTCAATACCGACCATGCCACCTATGGCGGATCGGGCGTCCTGAACGATGGCCCGCTGGTTGCCACCGACGAAGGCCAGGACGGGCAGCCGGCAACGCTGACCGTCACGTTGCCGCCGCTGGGTGCCGCGTACTTCACCGTGGGTGCTCCGGCCGCAGGCTGACATCTCTCCAATCGGTAACGCTTATCTGCGGAACACCTCGAAGGCCCGGAATCCCCGTGATTCCGGGCCTTTTGGGCCCAACCGGGGGAGCGTCGGATGAGCGTAACCGGGCCGGGTGGTCTTCCCGGCCAAGTGGTGGTACAGTTTATTTCCGCGCTGCTCCACGGAGTCAGACCGAAAACCCCGGCCGTCTTGCTTTACAGCTATGAAGGCCGCGGATCCCGGTTTGACAGACTGGAATGCAGCCGGTAAGTTTGAAAAGTTGCT